>NZ_JBEXWT010000030.1:0-95958 GCF_040629945.1 Kitasatospora sp. NPDC005856
CGTGGAGAGGTGGCAGACGTGCAGCCGGGAGCCGACGTGCGCGGCGAGCAGCACGCGTCCGGGGTGCGCCTGCCGGTCCGGCCGGGGCCGGCCGGGTGGCCGGTCGGCACGGGGGAGCCGACCGGCCACCCGGAGTCTTCGGGTGGTACTGCTTCCTGCTGGTGGTGCAGGTGCTGCGGGTGGTGCTGTTCACTGCGGGTGGTGCGGGTGGTGCTGTTCCGGGTGGGCGGCGAGCCCGGGGGGAGTCGCTCGCCGCCCACCCGGAGTTCTGGGGCTACCTCCCGGCCGACTGTTCGTTCTCGGTCCGGTCGGGCTTGCTCGGGCGGCCGTCCTGCGCGGCGGGGACGGTCGGTACGGGCGGGACGGTCACGCCGGACTTGCCCGGCCTGGTCCCGGCGCCGCCGGTGTCCTCGCCGTTGCCGCCGTTGGCGTCGCCGGTGCCGCCGGTGCCGCCGGTCCGGCCGCCGCCGGTGTTCCCCTTGCCGGTGCCGCTTCCGGCGCCGGGGGCGGTGCCGGTACGGCCGGGGTCGCGCGTCGGGGTGGTGGCGCCCTGGTGGTCGCCGTCCTGGTCGTCGGTCGCGGCCTGGCAGTAGTCCGTCACGTGGTCCGCGCCACCGGCCGCCGCGACCAGCGGGCCGTACAGCGGATCGCCGGCCAGTCGGCTCGGGCGCTCGCCCTTGGCCGTACGGTCGGCGAAGGCGGTGCAGAGGCCGAGCAGCGCGGGCGGGACGGCCGAACGGCCGCGTGCCTCGGCGGAGGGGGTGCCGGGCGTCGCGGGGCCGGACGGGACGACCACCTGCGGTCCGGCGGAGGCGCTGCCGGACGGGCGGGCGGAGCCGGACGCCGCGGCACCGAACGGGGCCACGCCCGCGGACGACCCGGCGACCGCCGAGCCCGACGCCGGGCCGGTGACGCCGCCCTGGTCCGTGAGCCGGTTCTCCGGCGCGGACGGGCCGCCGCCCAGCGCGGCGGGCAGGTTGCCGGTGCCGGCGGCGACGGCGACACCGCACAGCGCGGTGGTGCCGAGCACGACGGCAGTGGCCTTCGTGCTGAAGGCCCTGGCCAGCGCCGCGGTTGCCATCGATCGTCTCCGGACGGGGGTCACTATCGGGTCGGGCGTGAGACGCGCCTCCCGGAACGCGGCCAGGGCTGCCTCCTCCCCGGCCAGTTCGCCTGCCGTCGCGGGGGCGGCAGCCGCGGCCAGCACCCGGGCGAGGTGCCCGGGACCGCCGTCCGGTCCGGTGAGCGAGGCGTCCTGCCCGGCCGACGGGCCGCCCACGGCACCGCCGAGCAGCTGCTCGGCGGCATCACGGTCGATCCGACGGGATCGGTTGGTGCTCATCTCATGTCCTTCAGCGTCGCGGCCCGGCGTTCTGTCACACCCTGCGGAGAACTTTTTTTCGCGGGTTTCCCCGCGGGGCGCCCGGTGGCCTCGCCCGCGCTCCCTCCGGCTGCTGCACCGGCTGCCGTTCCGGGGGTGTTCCCGGAACCGTCGGCGCCCCTGGGGCCCGGTCCGGCCTCGGCCCCGCCCCTGGCCGCGGCGCCGGCCGAAGCCCCGGCCCCGGCCCTCGCCCCGCCGTCCCGGGCGGCCGGGATGCCGCCCCCGGACGCGAGCGGCTCGACCAGCTTGGCCAGCCGCCGCAGCCCCCGGTGGGCGGCCATCCGGACGCTCCCGGCCCGCTTGCCGAGCACCCGGGCGGCGCTCTCCGCGTCCAGCTCCATGACCACCCGCAGCAGTACGGCCTCGGCCTGGTCGCGCGGCAGCCGGGAGATCAGGGCCAGCGCGTCGGCGGTGCCGACCGTCGTCAGCGCCGTGCCCGCGGTGTCGTCCCCCGCCGCCAGCCCGACCAGCTGCTCGAACGGCAGGTCGGCGACCGGACGGCGGCGCCGGGCGCGCAGGTGGTCGAGGGCGCGGTGGCGGGCGACGGTGGCGGCCCAGCCGCGGAAGGCGTCCCCGTCGCCGGAGAAGCCGCGCAGGTCACGGGCGACCTGCAGCCAGGTCTCGGAGGCGATGTCCTCGGCATCCTGGACGTCCTCCGGTCTGCCGCCGACCAGCACCCGCAGGTAGCGCAGCAGGCCCGGTTGGACGGTCCGGAACAGCAGCCGGAACGCCTCCTCGTCCCCGTCCTGCGCGGCCCGGACCGCCTCGGTCAGATCGGGGGGAGCGGGGGCCGGGCCCGGCGGCGGGTCGGCGGGTGTGACTGGTCCGGACCGGCCGCCGGGGCCGTCGGTGCCCGCTCCGGGGCGCTCTGCACTCTGCACCCGCCACATGATGCGCCATTCGGGCGAACACTTCGGCCCCGGCCGAACGACCGGCCCGGCCGGGGCCAAGGTCCCGAGGACTGCTGTCGTTCGCCCGCGGCCCGGACGGGCCCGCCCGACCTACGTTGTCGGTAGGCGAAGCAGTTCGGGCCGCCGGCCCTCCCCCGACGCCGGGTCCGCCGACACACCCGGCCCGCCGACGTGCCCCTTCGCATCCGAGGGCGCACGTACGACCCGTACGGATCCCGGTCGCACGCCCCTGCCCGGTTTGAGCCGTCCCGCCGGGGACCAGCACTGACGGGGACCACCACCGGCACCGGGCCGGGCTGCGCCCCCCGGGCACCGGCCCCGGCAGCACGACCGGCACCGCCACCGGCACCACCGGCACACCACGACCACCAGGGAACGACCGCGATGACGACCGCCCACGAGCTCCATGAGCGCCACGAGCGCCACGAGCGCCATGAGCACCACGAGGTCCATGAGCTCCATGCGAAGGGCCTGCGCGAACACCTCGCGCCCGCCCTGCGCACCCTGGGCCTCCTCGGGTGGCGCCGGACCTTCAGCCTCCCTGACGGGACCCACTGGCTACTGCTCGGCCTGGTCGAGCGCCCCGCCGCCGGCCGGGTGCCCTTCACCTTCGACCTCAGCGTGGTCCGCCGCACCGACTGGACCGCCGCGGCCCTCCCCGGCCACCGGCCCGACCCGCGCACCCGGTACGGCATCGAGACCTGGCGGGCCCGGATCGGCGAGGTCCTGCCGGTCGGCGAGGACGTCTGGTGGGAGGTGCTGCCCGGGCCGCGCTGGCAGCTCCCGCTGGACGACGCCATCGCCGCCGTGCGCCACTACGGCCTGCCGGAGCTGCGGCGCCGGGCCGAGGCGGACCGCGCCCCCACCGGGGAGGCCTACCTCCTCCCCACAGAGCTGGAGGCGGTCAACGCCGCGCTGCCGACCGCCGCGGTGGCCCGGGTGCAGCGCGCCGAGCTGGCCGACGGGGCACTGGTGCTGACCGGCGCCTGGACCCGGGGCGACGGCGTGGCCCGGACCGTCCTGGCGGGCGTCGCACGGGGCTTCCTGTCCGCCGGGGACGAGCGCTTCGGCACCGTCCGCTGCCTGGACACCCTGGGCCGCGAGCTGTGGACCTTCCCCGACGGCGGGTAGAAAGCCGCAGGTCGGAGGCGGTGTCACGGCGTGCACCATGACAGCTGTCACGCGGATGACGCAACGGACGGCACTGCCCTGACGGAGGGTCCGGCGCGAAGACTGGAGGCACGACGCGGGCAGCGGCCCGCAGCCACCAGTCGGGGAGGAACCCACCGTGAGCCAGACCGTCAGTGCCGCCGCCGTCACCAGCACCGTCGCCCTCACCGGCGCCACCCCAGCCACGGCCACGGCCTCCGCTCCCGCCCGGGCCGCCACCACGGGCGCCGCCCACGCCAAGGCGCCCAACCCGCTGGTCGAGGGCCTGCGCCCGCTGGCCCTCGACGTGGCCGCCCCGCTGGCCGGCTACTACCTGCTGCACACGGCCTTCGGCCTGAGCGAGCTCGCCGCGCTGGCCTGGAGCAGCGCCTTCCCGGCCGCCCGGACCGTCCTCGGCCTGCTGGGCGAGCGCAGGCTCAACCTGTGGGCCGCCCTGATGCTGACCGTCAACCTGGCGGGCCTGGCGCTGACCTTCGTCACCGGCGACGCCCGCCTGATGATCGCCAAGGACGGCGGGCTGAGCGGCACCGTGGCGCTGGCGATCCTGGTCTCCGCGCTGATCGGCCGACCGGTGATGACCCCGGTGCTGATGCCCTTCCTCACCAAGGGCCGGCCGGAGCGCGCGGCCGCCTGGCAGCGGCTGGTCGAGGGCCGGGTGGCCGGGTCGCGGGCCTTCCGCCGCCACGAGCGCCTGTTCTCGGGCATCTGGGGCACCGCGCTGCTGACCGAGTGCGCGGCCCGGGTGGCCGGCGCCTTCACCCTGCCGGTGTCGACCATGGCCTGGTTGTCCACCGTCCTCCTGATCGGCGCGATCGTGGCCGGCTCGATGCTCGGCCGGATCGCGGCCGAACCGATGGAGCGGCTGGTCCGCGCCGAGGCCGAGGCCCCGACCGCCGCCTGAACGTCCGGTCCGCCGCCTCTCCGGAGGCCGGTCCGCCGCTTCCCCGGACAGCCGGTCCGCCACCTGCCTGAACAGCCGGTTCCCGGGACTCGAACAGCGAGGAACCATCCGGATCTCCCGGGAGTCGTTCATAACGAGGGGGTAACGGGACCCCCTCGAGGAGAACGGGGAGCCCATGAACCGGACGATGCACGCGCCGAGCAGCACCGAGGACCGCACGCTCGTCTGGGACGGCTGCCTGAACGTCCGCGACCTGGGTGGCCTGCCCACCGCCTCCGGCCGGCTCACCGCCCGCGGCGCGATGGTCCGGGCGGACAACCTGGACCGCCTCACCGCCGAGGGCTGGGACGCCCTGCTCGACCACGGCGTCCGCACCGTGGTCGACCTGCGCGACGCCGAGGAGTACAAGCCGCTCCTCCCGCTCCCCGAGGAGGTCGAGCTGGTCCGCGTCCCGCTGGACGAGCTGGCCGGCCCCGCCTGGTGGGAGGCCCACGGACAGCTGGACGGCACCCCGCTCGCGCTCCGCCCCTACCTGGACCACTGCCCGCACGCCGCCGCCGCGCTGGTCTCCGCGCTCGCCGACGCCCGCCCTGGTGGCGTGGTCGTGCACTGCGGCGCCGGCCGTGACCGCACCGGCCTGGCCGTCCTGCTGCTGCTCGCCCTGGCCGGCGTCGACCGGGCCGCGATCACCGAGGACTACCTGCTGAGCGGCCCCAACGTCCGCCCGTTGTACGGGATGCTCGGCCTGCCGGACCCGTACCGCCGGATCGACGCGGTGCTGGCCGAGGCCGGGACCACCGCCGAGGCCGCCCTGGCGGCCGCGCTCGACGGGTTCGACCCGGCCGGCTACCTGCTGGCGGCGGGCGTCACGCCCGCGCGGATCGCCGCCGTCCGGGAGCGACTGCTGCCCGCCGCGTAGCGCGGGCCTCCGGCGCCTCCGGGGCTCCCTGGAGGACTCCCGAGAAGACTCCGAAGCCATCGTCAACCGATGGTTGACGATCCCCGGATCGACAACCTACGGTTGACGCATGGAGAATCCCGTTGTTCCCAACACCACTCCGCTGCGCCTCGACGACCTGATCGCCGCGATCAAGAAGGTCCACACCGACGCGCTCGACCAGCTCTCCGACGCGGTCATCGCCGCCGACCACCTCGGCGAGCTCGCCGACCACCTCATCGGCCACTTCGTCGACCAGGCCCGCCGCTCCGGCGCCTCCTGGACCGACATCGGCCGCAGCATGGGCGTCAGCAAGCAGGCCGCCCAGAAGCGCTTCGTGCCCAAGGACCCGGGCACCCCGAACGACCTCGACCCCAGCCAGGGCTTCAGCCGGTTCACGCCCCGGGCCCGCAAGGTCGTGGTGGCCTCGCAGGAGGAGGCCCGCAAGGCGGGCAACGCCGAGATCACCACGGAGCACCTGCTGCTCGGCCTGCTCTCCGAGCCCGAGGGCATCGGCGCGAAGGCGCTCGCCGCCCAGGGCGTCACCACGGAGGCCCTGCGGGCGGTGGCCACCGCCGCCCTGCCGACCGCCGTCGACGAGCTGCCCGCGCTGATCCCGTTCGACGCCGAGAGCAAGAAGGCGCTGGAGCTGACCTTCCGCGAGGCGCTCAAGCTCGGACACAACTACGTCGGCACCGAGCACATCCTGCTCGCCCTGCTGGAGCTGGAGAACGGCAAGGGCGTGCTGGCCGGGCTGAGGGTGGACAAGTCCGAGACCGAGACCTTCGTCTCGGAGGCGATCGCCGCCATCATCGCCGCCCGGAACCCGGAGTCCGACGCGCAGCAGTGAGGCACCCCGTGCCCCGGTCCGGGCGCAACCCCCGCCCGGACCGGGGCACTCGCGCTCAGAATCCGGAGACGTGGGTGGTGACGATACGGACCCGGCCGTCCTCGGCCGCCTCCAGCGCCGCCCCCAGCCGGGCCGACCGGGCCGGGCCGAGCAGCTCCAGGGCGTCCCCGACCGACGCCCAGCGGTAGTCGTCCAGCTCACCGGCCGGGACGGTCACGGGGGTGCCGTCCGGGACGGTGCCGAAGTCGAACATGAAGTGCTGGGCGGGGTGGTCGAGTTCGGCCGAGGCGTGGGTCCAGGAGATGGCCAGCAGCTCGCCCGCCTCCCGGACGATGCCGGTCTCCTCCTCCAGCTCGCGCGCGGCGCACTCGACCGGGCCCTCGCCGAGGTCGATCGTGCCACCCGGGAACTGCCAGTGCTCGCGGTACCCGGCCTTCACGATCAGGATCCGGCCGGACTCGTCCCGCAGCAGGCACCCCGCCGCCGCGTAGATCCGGGGCAAGGAGGCCAGCCATTCCTCGCAGGACTTCAGTGGCTCAGCCGTCACGGTGCTCCTCCTGGGGCAGGGTGGGTTCGGTCGCCCCCACTCTGCCACCCGGCCGACGGGTCCAGGCCGCCGAGTTCGGGCCGATGCGTCCGGGCCCATGCGTCCGGGCCGATGCGTCGGCACCGATGAGTCGAGGCCGCCCCGGCAGTCCTGTTGGGCATGGACACCATGGAAGCCGTACCGGAAAGCCCCGTACTGACCTGCGACCTGGGCGCGCTGACCGCCCCCGACCTGGCCGTCGTCGACGCGCTCGCCCGGCTGCGGCTGGCCGCCGCCCGGCACGGAGTGACCGTGGTGCTGCTGAACGCCGACGGCCCGCTGCGCGGACTGCTGGCGTTCAGCGGCCTCTCGGCGCTGCTGCCGGACGCGGCCGGTCCCCAGGACCTCGCGGAGCTACTCGGCGACGGAGTCCGCGGTGACCACGGCGGGCTCGACGAGTTCGACGGTCTCAGCGGGCTCAGCGGGCTCGACGGGCTCGGCGGGCTCGACGGGCTCGGCGGGCTCGGCGTCCGGTTCCCCGACGGGCTCGCCCTCCAGCCGGGGCGAGAGGCCGAAGAGCGGGAAGAGCACGTCGGTGTCCAGGAAGTTGGTGAAGCCGGTGAGCCGCCCCTCTGACACCTCCGGCACGATCAGCGCCCACGGCTCGTACCCGCCCGCCGGGCTCGGCCGGTACTGGCCGAAGGCCGGGCCGCCGTTGGCCGTCACCGGGAGCAGCCGGGAACCGCGGCAGCCGTGTCCGGGGCCCAGCATCCACTCCCGGAGCTCGTCCCACCCGCGCAGCCACATCGAGAACGGCGGCATGTTGAGCGTGACGTCCTCGTGCAGCAGAGCGGCGAGACCGTCCATGTCGTACGCCTCGAAGGCGCGGACGTAACCGTCCAGCAACGCGCGCTGGTCCTCGTCCAGTTCGGGAGCCGGGCGGGCCGCGGAGGTGTCGGCGGCGAGCACCGCCCGCGCCCGCTGGAGCGCGCTGTTGACCGAGGCCACCGTGGTGCCGAGCAGTTCGGCCACCTCGGCGGCCTTCCAGCCGAGCACCTCACGCAGGATCAGCACCGCCCGTTGCCGGGGCGCGAGGCGCTGCAGCACGGCGACGAAGGCCAGCTTGACCGACTCGCGCTGGGCGGCCACCTCGGCCGGGTCCCCCGTCTCGGGCAGCACCCGGCCGTCCGGCGCCGGACCGATCCACGTCACCTCGGGCAACCGGGTGTCGTGCGCCGTGGCCACGGTGACGGGCCCGGCCAGGTCCATCGGCCGGGCCCGGCCGTTGCGGCCGTTCAGCGCGTCCAGGCAGACGTTGGTGGCTATGCGGTACAGCCAGGAGCGCAGCGCGGCCCGCCCCTCGAAGCCCTGGTGCCCGCGCCAGGCGCGGACCATGGTCTCCTGCACCGCGTCCTCGGCCTCGAAGACCGAGCCGAGCATCCGGTAGCAGTAGCCGGTCAGCTCGGTGCGGTACCGCTCCAGCTGGAGCTCGACCGGCTCCTCCGTGATCACGTCGGCCATGGTGCGCCCGCCCCCGTCGTCCTGCCGTGTGCCTGTGCCTGCCCTGGTGAGCGGGACGAACGTAGCGCACCCCACTGACACCGGTGCCACCGGCCGCCGGTGGCACCGGCCTCCCGGGACCGGTCCGCTCAGTGCCGGTCGTACACCTGCCCGGAGCCGAAGCCGGTGGTCACCAGCTTCCACAGGGTGGGGAACTCCTCCCCGGTGATGCCGGTCGGGTTGAGCCCGACGACCACGCTGCGGGAGAAGTCGCGGGTGGCGAAGACGCCGGTGGTGTAGCCGGGCCGGGAGCCGTTCTTGCCCCAGGCCTCGGTCCCGTTCGGCAGGACGGTGCGCAGCAGGCCTGCGGTGCTGTAACAGGCGTGGCCGGCGGTCGGTCCGATCTCGCAGTTCTTGTTGTGGTCGTTCGGCAGGTCCGGGACGGCGAACACCTCGGCCTGCTGGGCGGGCGGCAGCAGGCGGCCGCGGTAGAGCGCCTCGAAGAAGCGCTCCAGGTCGGCGGCGGAGGAGATCATGCCGCCCTCGGCCCACGGGTACGGGCTCTGCTCGGTGACGTCCACCCGGGCGGTGCTGCCGTCGGCGTCGCGGACGTCCACGTAGCCGGCGGCGTGCGGGCCGCGGATGGTCAGGTCCTCGGCGGCCGGGACGTAGGTGGCGCGCAGACCGAGCGGGCCGGTGATGCGCCGCCGCACCTGGTCCGCGTAGTCGTCGCCGGTGACCTTCTCGATCACCAGCGCGGCCACGAAGTAGTTGTTGCCGTTGTACTGCTGGGCGGTGCCGGGCGCGAAGCCCATGGGCTGGGTGAGCATGTCCGCCACCACCTGCTGCGGGCTGTAGTAGGTCGCCCTGTGCGCGGCGAACCACGCCGTGCTGCCGTCCCCGGAGATCATCCCGCCGCCTCCGGGCAGGCCACTGGTGTGGTTGAGCAACTGCCGTACGGTGACCGGCGGGTAGCCGGCCGGCAGCAGTCCGGGCAGGTAGTGCTGGACGGTGCCGTCCAGGTCGACCTTGCCCTCGGCGGCGAGCTGGAGCAGCACCGTCGCGGTGAACACCTTGGTGACGCTGCCGATCCGGAACCGCGCGTTCGCCGGCACGTCCTCCCCCGAGGTGCCGCGCCACCGCGCGCCCGGACCGTCGACCCGGACCAGCGCGCCGGTGACACCGGCGGGCAGGGAGCGGAGGGCCCCGGCGAGCGAATCCCGGTCCAGCGGGCCGGGTTGGGCCGTCGCGGACGCGGGCGGCGCGACGGAGAGCGCGGCGGCGGTGGCGGTGGCGGCCGTGGTGGCCGGAGCCGTCGGAGCGGCCAGGGCCGGGGCCGCGGAGCCGACCATGGCGGCCGCGAGCAGCGCGCCGGCTGCCGCGAGGGTGGACAAACGGCCGGTGCGGGTACGGGTGTTCATGCGGAGACTCTCCAGCGGCGGCTCGCCCGGCCGGAGTCGGGCCACCCCGGTGGGCGGCCCGCCCGGCCGGCAGTGGCTCGGACGGGAGAGAGTCTTCGGGACGCGCCGGGCCATGACATCCGGGAGCACCCCTGAGCGCTCCCCGAGCCACCCCGAACCCGCCCCCGAGAACCTTCCTGACCGCACATCAGGGACGGTCGGCCGCGATCCGGCCGCCCGCCCCTGCGGTGGGATGGCGATGTGGCTGCGGTGAGGTGAGGCGAGGTGCGGCGGGGTGCGGCGGGGCGGGATGCCGCTCAGTGGGCGGAGTGCTTCTCCGCGCCACGGTGCCGGTGCCCCTTGAGTTCGGCGTGCATCGCCGGAGCCGCGTGCATCGTCGCGCCCGGTGCGTCCCTCCCGCCGTGCCGGAAGGACTCGTCGGCGCCGCGCCCGGCGGCGGCGTGGGACAGCACGCCGGCACTCGACATCGGCGCGAGCCGGGCGGGCGGGCTCGCCATGCCGCGGCGTTCCAGCAGCTCCTGGGTGCCTTGGCGGAGCTTGGCGGTACTGCCGAGCATCAGCTTGGTCATCGTCGGCCTCCCTTCGTCGGCCACCGGCCGGGCGGATGCCGGCCGGAGGGGCCGAACGGGCGTTATGTCCGGATTTTATCCGGGTTGCGAGCCCGCGCCACTGCGGAAGGCCGGCGCGGGCGCGGTGCGCGGAAGGCGAGCGCGGGCGCGGTGCGCGGAAGGCGAGCGCGGTGCGCGGGAGACAGGGCGCGGTGCGCGGGAGGCAGGCGCAAGCGCCGCACGCGCGCGCCGTACGGGCGCCGCACCCGCGTGACCGCCTCAGCCCATGACCTCGTGGACGAAGCACCAGCGCCAGTCCTCCCCCGGCTCGTACGAGCGGATCACCGGGTGGGAGGAGTTGTGGAAGTGCGCGGTGGCGTGCCGCTGCGGAGAGAAGTCGCAGCAGCCGATGTGGCCGCAGTCCAGGCAGATCCGCAGATGCACCCAGTCCCGACGGCCCTGCTCCAGACAGTCGGCGCAGCCGTCGGCGGGCGGCCGGGGCTCGATGTCCTGAGGGGCCAGAGCGAGGTCTTCGCAGGCGCTCATGACTGAAAGGCTATGCCGCCCCGGCACGCAGCGCCCGCTCACGGCGCTCCCGCCCCCTCGGCTCCGATCTCTCCCGGTGCGGGTCCGGCCTGCGCGGAGGAAGCCCCCGGGTGTCCTCCGTGCCCGGCGGATCGGCCGCGGACGGGCGACTCCGAGGCTGGTACCGCCGTTCCCGGGTTCCCCCGTCCCGGGTTCCCCCGGCCCAGGCTCCCCCGCCCCGGGACGAGTGGTCCCGGGCAGGGAGCACCCGGGAGCGGCGCAGCCCTGGGCAGCCGCTCGCAGCCCCGCTCAGAGTGGTCGGCACCAGCCCGACCGATCCTCTGGAGCCCCCTGTGAACCCCCCGTCCCTCGCCGCCCGCACCGCCGTCGTCACCGGAGCCGCCAGCGGCATGGGCGCGGCCACCGCCCGGCTGCTCGCCGCCTCCGGCGCCCGCGTCGCCCTGCTCGCCCGCCGCACCGAGCGGCTGGACGCCCTCGCCGCCGAGATCGCCGCCACGGGCGGGCAGGCGCTGGCCGTCACCGCCGACATCACCGACCAGGCCTCGGTGGACGCCGCCGCGAAGGCCGTCCACCACGCGTACGGCCCGGCCGACCTGGTGGTCAACAACGCCGGGGTGATGCTCCCCAACCCGCTCTCCGACGGCCGGATCGACGAGTGGACGCGCATGGTCGACACCAATCTCACCGGTGCGCTGCGGATCGTCCGCGCCTTCGCCCCCGACCTCACCGCGGCCGCCGCCGAGGGGCGCGCCGCCGACCTGGTCAACGTCTCCTCGATCGCCTCGCACGTGGTCTTCCCCGACTACGCCGTGTACGGGGCCACCAAGGCCGCGCTCACCCAGCTGTCCGCCGCCCTGCGCAGCGAGTTCGGCCCGCGCGACGTCCGGGTCAGCGCGATCGAGCCCGGTCTGACCGACACCGAACTCGCCGGGCACGTCGACAACCCGGTGCTGCGCGAACAGCTCGGCGACATGTTCGCCGCCATCCCCGCACTCGGGGCCGAGGACATCGCCGACCTCATCGCCTACACCGTCAGCCGCCCCCGGCACGTCAACCTGCGTCACCTGGTCGTCCTGCCGACCCGGCAGGCGTAGGGCCACGTCGGCCCGGCTGGGGAATCCCCGCTCCGCGCCCACGGGCGGCATGGGAGCATGCCATCCGTGGCGATCGTGACGGGGAGAACGAACGGCGACACCGGCGGGGGCGACCCCGGCGGTGCGCCCGCGCAGCGGAAACGCGGCACGGGGACGCGTGACAGCGGCGGCAGAAGCGGCAGAAGCGGCACGGGGACGGGGACGGGGGACACCGACGGCAGCGCCGGAACGGCCCCCGCCCGGATACCCGAGCAGGCCGGCCCCGGCCGGTTCCGGGCCCGCCCGCTGCCCGCCACCGACCGGGTCCGGCAGCCCGTCGCCCTGATCCGGCTGCTCGGCGGCCTGTTCGCGGTCGCCCTCACCCTGCTGCTCGCCGACTACGCCCGCGCCACCACCGAAGGCATCGCCGCCGACGTCGCCGAGGCGGCCGCCCTGGTGCCGCGCCCGCTCGCCGGACTGACCGGCGGGCTCAGCACCGCCGCCGTCCTGCTGCTCCCGGTCGGCCTCGCCGCCCGCCGGCTGCTGGGCCCCGACCGGCGACGCGCCCTCCAACAGGTCTCCGACGGGCTGCTCGCCGCCGTCCTCGCGTACGGCGCCACCCTCGGACTGGACCTGTGGGCCGAAGCCCTCGCCCCGGCCTCGCTGCTCTCCGCGCTCACCCAGCCGCTGCCCGGCGGCGGGCTCGGGCACACCGAGTCGGTCTACGGCTACCTCGCGCCGGTCCTCGCGTTCATGACCGCCTCCGGCAGCCGGGAGCGCCGCCTGCCCTGGACCGTCCTCGCCCTCTCCGGCCTCGCCGGACTGATCGGCGGGTACGCCACCCCCACCGCGCTCCTGCTCGGACTGCTCATCGGCTGGACCGTCGCCCACGGCACCCTGTACGCGGTCGGCACCCCCGACCCCTGTCCCCGGCCCGGCGAGGTCCTGCGCGCCCTGCGCGAGAGTGGCCTGCGCCCGGTCGAGGCCCAGCCCTCCGGCCCCGACCGCTACCGGGTCCGGCAGACCGACGGCCGCCCCGACCTCGACGTCCAGCTCCTCGACCGGCAGGCCGTCACCGCCGCCGCCGTCCAGCGCGCCTGGCGCCGGCTGCGCCTGCGCACCGCCCCCGACCCGCGCGTCCTGCGCTCCCCGCGCACCGGACTGGAGCACGAGGCCCTGGTCACGTACGCGGCCCTCGCAGCCGGCGTCCGCACCCGCCGCATCGCCACCACCGCGGGCATCGGCCAGGACACCGCCCTCATCGCGTACGAGCGGCTGGCCGGACGCACCCTCGACGAACTCGACGACGAGGAGATCACCGACGAGCTGCTCACCGACGCCTGGCGACAGCTCGCCCTGCTCCAACGCCGCGAGATCGCCCACCGCGCCCTCGTCCCCTCCTCCCTCCTGATCGACGGCTCCGGCACCGTGCACCTGGTCGACTTCGCCGACGGCGACATCGCCGCCACCGAACTCGTCCTCTGCTGCGACCTCGCCCAGCTCCTCACCACCCTCGCCCTCCGCGCCGGCGCCGCCCGCTCCGTCCGCACGGCCACCGCCGTCCTCGGCCCCGACCCGGTCGGCGCCGCCCTCCCGCTCCTCCAGCCCATCGCCCTCACCCACACCACCCGCCGCGCCCTCAAACAGCACGCCAAACGCACCGCCGCCCCGGCCGACGGCGCCGGGCGCGCCCCCGCCACGGACCCCCGACCCACGGCCGCAGCCTCAGAAGCCCGGCCAACCGCCCCCACCACCGCTCCCCTGCCCGCCCCCACAGGTGCGCCCTCCGCGACAGCCGCCACCGCCGCTGTCACCGCCACCGCCACCGCCACCGCCACCGAGCCGGATCCCCAGCACGGTGCCCCCGCCCCCGGCGGCCTGCTCGACGAGATCCGCGCGGAGGTCCTCCGCATCCGCCCGCAGGTGGTGGGCCGGCCGGTGCGGCTGGAGCGGCTGCGGCCACGGACCCTGCTGGTCGTCGTGGGCGGAGTGGTGGCCGGCTGGCTGCTGATCCCGCAGCTGTTCGCGGCGGAGGACAACCCGATCTCCGCGCTGGCGGACGCCGATCCCTGGTGGCTGCTGCTGGCGCTGGTGGCGGCGACGACGAGCCATGTCGCCGCGGCGATGGGCTTCGTCGGTTTCGTGCCGGAGCGGCTGAACTTCCGCAACGCGGTGCTGGCGCAGGTGGCCGGGTCGTTCGTCAAGCTGGTGTCGCCCGGCGGCGTCGGCGGGGTCGCGCTGAACACCCGGCTGTTGCAGCGGGCGGGCATCCCCACCGCGCAGGCGCTGTCCAGCGTCGGCGTGGGGACGCTGATCGGGCTGGTGCTGCACCTGCTGCAGCTGGGGGCCTTCGTCTACCTGCTGGGCTTCGAGCCCGGCGGCTCCGAGCTGGACGCGCTGCCCGCGGTGGTCGCCGGACTGGCGGGGGCGGTGGCGCTGCTTGCGGTGGTGTCGGCGATCCCGGTGGCCCGGCGGTGGCTGGCGACGCGGTTGCGCCCGCTGGCCGCCGAGGTGCTGCCGCGCCTGCTGGACCTGCTGCGCAGCCCGACCCGGCTGGCGGTGGGCGTGACCGGCCAGCTCCTGGTGTCGATCTGCCTGATCGCCTGCCTGTACTGCTGTGCCCGGGCGATCGGCCGGGAGCCGTCCTTCGCCTCGGTCGCGGTGGTGTTCCTGGTGGGCAACGCGGTGGGCAGCGCGGCGCCGACCCCGGGCGGAGCCGGTGCGGTGGACGGGATGCTGATCACGCTGCTCCAGCAGACCGCCTCGATGGAAGGTGGCGGCGCGCTGGCCGCGGTGGCGCTGTACCGCCTGCTGACGCTGATCCTGCCGGTGCTGCCGGGCTGGGCGGCCTTCGTCTGGCTGCAACGCCGCCGGGCCCTGTAGCCGGGGCGGGGCGGGACGGGGCGGGGACGGGGCGGGATGGGGGACCGGGCCCACTGCCGGTCCCGTCCATCGCCCGTCGGCTACTCCCGGTACTCCTCCTCGTCGTGCCGGACCGCCCGCGTCTGTTCCACGACGTCCGCGACGTCGGTCGCGGGGTCCGCACCGAGGGAGCGGCGTTCGGCCACCTCGTCGTACGTGTCGCCCTCGGGTGCCTTCTCGTCGGGCTCGACGGTCTCGGTGGTCTCCTCGATCAGGTATTCCTCGTGCTGTTCCTGCGGCATGGCATCCGTCCTCACTGTTCGGAGGCCTTCACGGGCCCGGCTGGCGTACTGGCAGTATCCGCCGCCCGGCGCCGGGACGCGACGTGCCGACACCGCTCCGGCGTGTTGCCGGGGCCTCCGCGATCCCCTGGCCCGACCGGCCTGATTGACCCACGGAACCGCGTCCTGAATGACCCAGGGAACGGGTTCATTCCGCGCCTAGGGTCAGAGCCATGACGACGAACGAGAGCCCCCGGACCACCCCGGCCACCACCGCCACTGCCGCCACTCCCGAGGCCCCCGCCCGCCTCGACTACGCCCGCACCGCTCCCAAGGCGTTCCGCGCGATGATCGCCCTGGACGCCGCCGCTCGCGAGGGCCTGGACCCGGCCCTGGTCGAGCTCGTCCAGATGCGCACCTCCCAGCTGAACGGCTGCGCGTACTGCCTGGACATGCACGCCAAGGACGCCCGCAAGGCCGGCGAGACCGACGAGCGGATCTACCTGCTGCCGGTCTGGCCGGAGGCCCCGGCCGGGGTGTACACCGAGCGCGAGCGGGCCGCCCTGGCGCTGGCCGAGGAGATCACCCGGATCGGCGGAGGCGTCTCGGACGCGGTGTACGCCCGGGCCGCCGCGCACTTCGCGGAGGCCGAGCTGGCGCAGCTGATCTCGGTCTGCTTCACGATCAACGCCTGGAACCGCATCAACGTGGCCACCCGCAAGACCCCCGGCACCGCCTGACCGCACCAGCTCCCGCGCCGCAGGTCCGGCCGCCGTCCGCACCCCGTCCGCACCCCCGTCCGGAACACGGTCCGAAACGCCGTCCTGGCCACCGGGGGTACGATCGGTGCCGTACAAAGGGCTAACCCACACCCACCCGGTGGCCCCGAGGCCCTTACGAACGACGGGGAAATCATGTCCGGCTCGCACTACTTCACCGGTGCACCCGAGGTGGCCAGCGACCGCCGGCCGATCACGGTCTCCCTGCCGGACCTCACCCTGGAACTGACCACCGACACCGGGGTGTTCTCCCGCAGCCGGCTCGACCCGTGCACCCGGATCCTGCTGGAGCACGCCCCGCAGCCGCGGGTGCGCGGCCCGATCCTGGACATCGGCTGCGGCTACGGTCCGATCGCACTGACGTGGGCGAGCCGCCGCAAGCGCCTCCCGGTCTGGGCGGTGGACGTCAACGAGCGCGCCCTGGAGCTGGTCCGGCTGAACGCCGAGTCGCTGGGGCTCGGCAACGTCCAGGCCGCCCTGCCCGACGACGTCCCCGAGGACGTCCGCTTCGCCACCATCTACTCCAACCCGCCGATCCGGATCGGCAAGGCCGCGCTGCGCCGCCTGCTCACGCACTGGCTCGACCGGCTGACCCCGGACGGCTCGGCGTTCCTGGTGGTGCAGAAGCACCTGGGCTCGGACTCGCTCCAGAAGTGGCTGAACGAGCAGGGCTACCCGACCACGCGGGTCACGTCGGTCAACGGGTGCCGGATTCTGGAAGCGCGGCCCCGCCCCGAGGTGGGCGAGGGCTCCGAGAGTGGACGAGGTACGACGACGTGAAGCAGCTGCGCGGGACCGAACTGAAGCGTCTGCACCGCTCGTGGCGGCGCAGCAACGAGTTCCGGCTCGCGATGATCCTGGAGAACCTCCAGTCGCCGTTCAACGTCGGCTCGGTGGTCCGCACCGGCGCGGCGATGGGCGCCGAGAAGCTGTACCTGATCGGGGACACCCCGTCGGTGCGCTCGTCCGGCGCGCAGAAGGCCGCGATGGGCACCGACAAGTACCTGAAGGTGGAGCACTTCCCGACCGTCGCCGAGGCCGTCGCTGCGGCCAAGGCGGACGGCTTCAAGGTCGTCGGCCTGGAGCTGGCGGACGAGGCGGTGCCGATGTTCGCCGCGGAGCTGACCCCGGCGGTGGCCTTCGTGCTCGGGCACGAGGACCGCGGGATCACGCCCGAGGCGCTGGCGCTCTGCGACCAGGTGGTGTTCGTGCCGCAGCTGGGCCGGGTCGGTTCGCTGAACGTCTCGGCGGCCGCGACGGTGGCCTGCTACGAGGCGCGCCGGCAGGGCTACGCGATCAGCGGCGCCCCGGAGGGCGACCTCGCGGGCGATCTCGGCGACGACGAGTAGCCGCGCAACACCCCTGAGCACCAGGTGAGCCCGGGCCGTCCGCCGATGGCCCGGGCTCCCGGCCAAGGTCGGTCCCTGCCTCAGCCCCTCCCCTCCCCTCCCCTCCCCTCCCCTCCCCTCCCCTCCCCTCTCCGGCTCAGCCCTTGACGTTCCGTCGGGCCGCGCCGACCAGGAACACCCCTGCGAGCAGCGCCGCGGACAGCGTCCCGACCAGCAGCGGAGCGGGGCCTGCCGGGCTGCCGTTCACGCGCACGGCGCCCATGAAGTCGAGCGCGGCGACGTTGTTGACGAGCACCCACCAGAGCGGCAGGTAGACCGCCTGGAAGAGCCGGTGGCTCCGGCTCACCACGCCGAGCGCCATGGCCAGCGACGGGACGAACAGCGCGCCGCCGACCCAACTGGCCGTTCCCGCACCGTCGCCCGCCACCAGCATGCGTATCAGCGGGGCCGCACCCGTCACCGCCGTGAGCACCAGCCCGGACGCCCACTCGGCGAGCAGCCGGCGCCGGGCGGACGGGTAGGCGCCGAGCAGCACCTCCAGGCCGCTCTCGGCCTGCTGGCTGCCGAGCCGGGACCAGATCAGCACCGGCCACAGCCAGGCCAGGGGCAGCAGCAGCCCGGTGACGGCGTTCATCGGCAGTGCCAGCCCGGCAACCGTCAGCCCGGCCGCGACCAGCCACCACCAGCGCGAGACGCCCTGCACCAGGATGCGGAGCTCGCCCGCCAGCAGCCGCCCGAACGCCCCGGCCCGCCGCGGTTCGGTCTGCGGCAGGACGCCCGGTGCGCTCCCCCAGCGTGCCCCCGCGGGCTCCGTCCCGTCCGACACGGACGCTTCTCCGGCCGCCCGTCGGGCGTCTGGCACCGGGGCGGCAGCCGTCCCGGAACCACGCGCAGGATCGAACCTGCCGAACCACAGGGCCGGCAGCAGCGCCACGACGAACGCCGCCAGCACCAGCGCCAGCCGACCGAGGACAAAGCCCGAGGACGGGTCGAACCCCTCCCACCGGAAGGTGTCCAGCGGCTTGTCGACCTTGGTCAGCCCGAGGCTGAACCCGCCCGGGTCGACCGTCCCGTGCTGGGCCTCCAGCGCCGCACCCATCGATCCCGCGACCTGGTGCACACCGAGTCCGTCGAGCGGCGCGGAGGCCGACTGCCCGCCGATCGCGAGCACCATGGCCAGCACGAACCAGACGACGTTCCCGACGCCGCCCCGCAGCAGCGGCACCGTCTCGAACAGCAGCGCCGCCGCCGCCGTGACCGCCATCAGGGGCAGCGCGAGCAGCAGGAACGGCTCCACCAGGACTATCGGGTCGACGGTGCGGTCCTCACCCCTGGCGAGCTGCATCAGCAGCGCGGTGACAACCAGCACGCCGACCATGGAGGCCAGCACCAGCAGATTGCTCAGGAACTTGGCCAGGAGGTAGCGGGAGGTGCGCAGCGGGGTGGCGGCGAGGATCTGTCCGACCCCGGTCGTCTCGTCCCGCGCGATGCCGCTGCGCACCACGTGGAAACCGCCGAAGGTGAGCCAGAGCGCACCGGCCAGCGCCGTGACCGCACCGACGTAGGCGCTGTTGTAGACGCCCCGGTTCCCGGCCACGTCCATGATCGTCCAGTGGCCGCCCGCGTCCGGTACGGCCAGGTAGCCGAGCCCGACCGCGGCGAGCAGCGTCACCGCGTACACCGGCCGGCGCACCCGGTCGCGGAAGTCGCCGACCGCCAGTCCTGCGATCATCGGCGCACCGCCCCCTGCTCGGCCCGGATCCGCTCGCCCGAGCGGTGGATGACGCCCAGGTAGGCGTCCTCCAGATCGGGCACCACCGGGACCGCGTCCACCCACGGCTGCCCGGCGGCGATCACCCGCAGCCGCACGCCGCTCCCCGTCCGCACCATCCGGCTGACCACGTGGCGCGCCTGCACGGCCTGCACCTCGGCCGGATCGACCACGGCCTCCCACACCTGCCCGTCGATCTCCCGGAGCAACTCGTCGGGCGCCCCCCGGCGCAGCAGCCGACCGTGTGCGACCACGGCGATGTCGGAGGCCACCGACTCCACGTCGGAGACGATGTGGGTCGACAGCATCACGACCCGCTCGGCCGCGAGTTCACTGAGCAGGTTGCGAAAGCGCACCCGCTCCTCCGGGTCCAGCCCGGCGGTCGGCTCGTCGACCACGATCACCCTCGGATCGGCCAGCAGTGCCTGCGCGATGCCGACCCGACGGAGCATGCCGCCCGAGTACGTGCCGAGCGGACGCTTGACCGCCTCGGTCAGGTTGACCAGCTCGATCAGCTCGTCGATCCTCGCCCGGGCGGACCGGGCACCGATCCCCTTGGCCGCCGCCAGGTACGACAGGAACTCCCGCGAGGTCAGGTTCGGGTAGACCCCGAAGTCCTGTGGCAGGTAGCCGAGTTCCCGACGCAACCGGTCCGGCTCCGCCACCACGTCGACACCCTCGTACCGAAGCTGCCCACCGGTGGGCCGGGTGACCGTCGCCACGATGCGCATCAACGACGACTTCCCCGCCCCGTTCGGCCCCAACAGCCCCACCATCCCGGGCCCGAGCCGCATCGTGATGCCGTCGACGGCCCGCTTGCCGCCCTTGTAGACCTTGGTGACGTCGACCAGTTCGAGCATGCTCCCCGCCTTCACCCCTTGAGCTCCGTCTCGCGCCCGTCCCGCAGCACCGCGACCCCCTTGGGCACCTCGACCCGGTACTTCGCATCGCAGTTGGCCAGCCCCGAGCACCCCGCACGGAGCTCTAGGACGCCGTCCCGCAACGTCCAGGACTCCTTGGCGCTGCCGACCTTCCCGCTCGTGTCGAACCACCGGGTGACCTTCACGTCCTTCCGGTCCACCGCGACGAGGTCCGCCGGAGCACCGTGCGACTTCACGTCCAGACTCCGCCCCGCGAACTCGAACGTCTTGTCCTCCGGCGTGGCGTCCATGGCATCGGCACAACCGGTCAGCGACACCAGCGCGGCCACCCCGAGAACGACCAGCCCGTATCCCGATCTCGCACGTCGGTCCACCTCACCCTCCTTGCGGCCGTGGTCGGATGCGCCACTCCGGGCGCCTTTCCTGAGGCACGTGAACACGCTCGCAAGCCTGGCCGATCCGAGGACTCCTGCCATCTGCCGTTCGGCATAGATCCGCGACGGACCGGCCGGCCGGCTGGCCGATTCGGCCCAGGCGGGGGCAGCGGCAAGGGCGATGGCGACAGCGGCCAGGACGGGGCAGCGGCTCGCGCCCGCCGCCGCACGACGAAGACGACGGAAGGCCCGGTCAGCGAACTGACCGGGCCTTCCGATTCCTGAGCCGCCTGCGGGATTCGAACCCGCGACCTACGCATTACGAGTGCGTTGCTCTGGCCAACTGAGCTAAGGCGGCACCGTTGCCGTGTGTGGCGGCAACGCGGGCCAGTCTACACAGGTTCGCGGGTGATCCGTACTCGGTATCCGGGGCCGGGGTCAGGCGGAGGAGACGGCGAGCTTGGCGGCGAAGCCGGCGAAGAGGACGGCGACGCCGCTGGTGAGGGTGGCGGAGAGGCGCTTGCGGCGGCGGAAGGCGGTGGCGAGGGTGGTGCCCGCGAAGATCAGGAGGGAGAGGTAGAGGAAGCTGAAGGTCTGGAGGATGCCGCCGAGGAGGGCGAAGGAGAGGGCGGGCCGGCCGTAGGACGGATCGACGAACTGGGTGAAGAAGGAGAGCAGGAAGAGGATGGCCTTCGGGTTGAGGAGGCTGATCACCAGGGCGCGGCGGAAGGGGTTCTCGGTGCTCTCGGGGGCCGGCTCGGCGGTGGGGTCGGCCGCGGCGCGACGCTCGCGCCAGAGCTGGCGGGCGGCGCGGAGCATGCCGTAGCCGATCCAGAGGAGGTAGGCGGCGCCGCCGAACTTGACCACCGCGAAGACGGCCGGGTTGGCCTTGAGCAGGGAGGCCGCGCCCAGCGAGGTGAGGCTGATCAGGGTGAGGTCGCCGATGAAGACGCCGGCCGCGGCCCGGTAGCCGGTGCGGATGCCCTTGCGGGCCGCGACGGACAGGACGTACAGGGAGTTGGGGCCGGGCAGCAGGATGATGACGAGGGCGCCGAGGACGTACGTCGCCAGGTCGTTGACTCCGAGCACGATGAGCTCCGGGGCGGGAGAGGGTGGAGGGGGCGCTCATCGTAACGTCGCACCGGCAATCGGTTGAAGTCAAAACCACCTGTTGATCGGCCGGTGCCGGGCGCGCCCTACCGCTCGCAGCGCCTGCCCTGCTCCGGAGCCTCCCCGGTCAGCAGGAAACGGTTCACCGCGTCGTCCACGCAGCTGCTGTGCCGGCCGTACGCGGTGTGGCCGTCGCCGTCGAAGGTGAGCAGGCGGCCGGACTCCAGCTGGCCGGCCAGCGACTGCGCCCAGGCGTACGGGGTGGCCGGGTCGCGGGTGGTGCCGATGACGACGATCGGGGCGGCGCCGGCAGCCCGGATGGTGTGCGCCGCACCGGTGGCCGGGACCGGCCAGTAGGTGCAGGTCAAGGCCATCCAGGCCATGTCGCGCCCGAAGTGCGGCGAGACCCGCTCGAACTCCGGCACCGCCCGCTGGACGTCCTCCGGCCCGTGGAACGGGGCGGGCAGGTCGAGGCAGTTCACCGCGGTGTTGGCGAACATCAGGTTGGGGTACGAGCCGTCCGGCTCGCGCCCGTAGTAGTCGTCGGAGAGCTTCAGCAGGCCGGTGCCGTCGCCGGCCTTGGCGTCGGTGAGCGCGGCGCGCAGCTTGGGCCACAGGAAGTCGGCGTACATGGCCTCGATGACGCCGGTGGTCGCCTGGGACTCGGTGAGCCGACGGCCGGCCTCGGTGGTGGGCATCGAGGCGGTGCGGACTCCCCCGAGCAGGGCCGTGAGCTGCTCGCCGACCTGCTGCTCGGTGCGGCCGAGCGGGCAGTCCTCGCGCTTGGCGCAGTCCTGGGCGAAGGCGGCCCAGGCGGTCTCGAAGCCGCCCGCCTGGGTGCGGTTGCCGGTGACGGAGTCGAGCGCCGGGTCCATCGCGCCGTCCAGCACCAGCCGCCCGACCCGGCTCGGGAACAGCCCGGCGTAGGTGGCGCCGAGGAAGGTGCCGTAGGACTTGCCGACGAAGTTCAGCTTCTCGTCGCCGAGCAGGGCGCGCAGCACGTCCATGTCGCGAGCGCCCTCGACGGTGCTGAGGTGGCCGAGCGCCGCCCCGGCCTGCTTCCGGCAGCCCTCGGCGAACTCCTTGTCGGCCGCGATCAGCGCGTCGATCCCCTGCTGGTCGCCGGGCGTCAGGCCGATGGCGGTGTAGGCGTCCATCCGGTCGCCGCTCAGGCAGCTGACGGGGTTGCTGCGGCCCACCCCGCGCGGGTCGAGGCCGACCAGGTCGTAGCGGGCCCGCACACCGTGGTCGTACGTCCGGGCGGCGGCCTCCAGGTACTCGATCGCCGAGCCACCGGGGCCGCCCGGGTTGAGCAGCAGGGATCCGAGCCGCGCGCCCTGGGAGGCGGAGGCCGAGGGGGCGGGGGAAGCGTTCCCTGGGCCCGACGTCTCCGCCGCCGCGCGGGCGGCGGCGAGGGTGAGGTCCCCGTCCCCCGGGTGGTCGTAGTCCAGCGGCACCCGGAACGTCGTGCACTCGAACCCGCTGTCGCAGGGTTGCCAGACGGGACGTTGCGCGTAGTACGGCGCGAGTGCGGCCGGGACGGCGGCGGGCAGCGGCTCCAGCGGAGTGGCGCCGGGCCGCTCGACCGCGCCGGCCGAGGGCGTGCCGGAGGCCGCCGGATCCGAAGAGGAAGCCGTCGGTGGCCCGGACGGATCCGCGCTGCAACCGCCCGCCAGCAGCCCGACGACGACCAGCGCCGCAGCCAGCGCCCGTGCCCGGGGTCGCGCCGCAGCCAGCGCCCGTGCCGATGCCCGCGCCTGCGTCTGCGTCTGTGTCCGCCCGAACGCCCTCATCCGCCACCTCTCCGCAGTCGACCAGCACGTGGAAGAACCGAAGGAACACCGAAGGAAACCCGAAGGAGCTCCGAAGAGGAGCACCGGAGGAAACGCCACTGCCCGGCACCCGCCCCGGGGTACCGGGCAGCGTAGCGCCGCCGGACCTGCCCTCAGGACGCCTTGGCCAGCGCCTCGGCCAGGAATTGCGCCGCCTGACGGACCAGCCGCAGCCGCTCGCGCTCCGGCGTGAAGTCCTGCACGTTGTCCGAGATCCGCACCTCGGCCCTGCCCGCCGGTCCGGGGCCGGCCTTCAGCGCGGCCTGGAGCTTGCGGGCCGCGTCCAGCCCGGCGGAGTCGCCCCTGGCGGCGGCCAGCAGCAGCTTGGCGGCGCTGCCGGCCGGGGCCTCGGCGCCGGTCTGGGTGAGCGCGGTGGCGTCGTACCGGCCGGACACCGCCGCGGCCGCGCCGTACAGGTCGGGCCGGGACAGTCCGGCGGCGGCCGCGCAGGGTGCGCCGCCCTCGACCCCGAGGGTGCCCCAGGAGGCCGGGCCAGGCGGCAGGGTCCGGAAGGAGGTCGCGATGGTGGTGCGCAGCGTCGCGTCGTCGGCGACGGCGGCCGGGGCGGCGGCGACCAGCTCGCAGGGGTGCGCGGTGCCGTTCGGAGCCTCGGGGGCGACCAGGATGAACGGGTGGGACTTGCCGCCCTGGAGGGCCGAACCGATGCCCTCGAAGACGTCCGGGACCTCGGCGTCGGCGGTCTTCAGGGGTGTGGCGGCCTGCATCACGACGACCGGGAAGCGGGCGTTCGGCTCCTTGGCGTACTGCGGCGGAAGCCAGACCCGGATGTTGCGGGGGTGGCCGTCGGGGCCGAGCACGGCGGACTGGAGCAGCTCGCCCCCGCCGGGGTGGCCGACGCTGTCGAAGCGGCTGACCATGGCGGGGGCCGCAGCGGGGGCCGCGGCAGCTGCGGCGGCGGAAGGCGCGGCAGCGGGGGCGGCGGCCGGCTCGGTGGCCACGGGCGGCGCCGCCTGCTGCTGGCGGCCCGCCGTCCCCGAACCGGTCCCGGCACCCGCTTCCGCGCCCGAACCCGAGACCGAACCCGCCGCGTCCACGACCGGCTCCGCCCGGTCCGGCTCCTGGGTGTCCCGGCCCGGGCCGCCGAAGGCACCGAGCGCGGTGAGCACCGTCAGGGCGGTGACGCACACTCCGCAGAGCATCGCCCCGGCCGCCCGCAGCAGCATCGGCCAGCGATCGCCGGCCAGCTCGTAGGTCTCGGCGGCACGCAGGTCGCGCCAGCGCTGTTGGGCACCCCGGGCCAGCCAGATCCCGCCGAGGGCGGCGGCCAGCAAGGGGATGACGAGGAGCGAACGAACCACGGGACGCACCACCTCTGGAGGGGGTCGCGCCGAACCGGACCCGGCGCGTACGGGAGCCGACCGCCCCGGCAGCGGGCGCAGTCGGCCCCCAGCGTGCACAACGGGTGGACGGTCACACGACGGTGTGCCCGGCGAGTGTCGCTCGTTCACTCGAAAGTGGGATGGCGCACCGGCTCCGGGAGGCGTAGAACCCCGGAGCCGGAGAGGCGTGGGAGTCCGAAGCCGGAGACGCGTGGGAGCCCGAAGCCGGAGACGCGTAGGCCCCGAACCGGAACCGGCCCCGGCCGGCACTCAGCCCGCGCGCAGCGCTACCGTCATCGCCTCGACCGCGAGCAGCGGGTCGACGTTGCGGTCCAGCGCCTGGCGGCAGGCCAGCACCGCCTCGATCCGCCGCAGCGTGCTCTCCGCCGGCCCGGCCTGGGCCACCCGGTTCAGCGCCTGCCGCTGGTCCTCGTTGGCGAGCGCGCCGGTGGAGCCCAGCTGGATGGCGAGCACGTCCCGGTAGAAGCCCAGCAGGTCGAGCAGGGCGACGCCGAGGGTCTCCCGGCGGGTGCGGGTGGCCCGGCTCTTCTGCCGCTTCTCGAGTTCCTTGACCGCGCCGGCCATGCCGCGCGGCGCCTTTCCTCCCTCGGAGGCGCCGTAGGCGGCCTTGAGGTCGTCCGTCTCCTTGGCGTCCTGGGTCTCGGCGAGCGCCTCGGCGTCGGCCTTGGCGGTGTCGACCAGGCGCTGGGCGGCGGTCAGGCAGCCGCCGATGTCGCCGACCTCCAGCGGGATGCGCAGCACCTCCGTCCGGCGCGTGCGGGCCTGTTCGTCGACGGCGAGGCGGCGCGAGCGCTCGATGTCACCCTGTCCGGCGAGCGCGGCGAGCCGGGCGGTCTCCGGGTCGACGCCGTCGCGGCGGACCAGCGTGTCGGCGACCGCCTCGGCCGCGGGGGTGCGCAGCACCAGCAGGCGGCAGCGCGAGCGGATGGTCGGCAGGACGTCCTGGACGGAGGGGGCGCACAGCAGCCAGACGGTGCGCGGGGAGGGCTCCTCCACGCCCTTGAGCAGCGCGTTCGCGGCGGCCTCGGTGAGCCGGTGGGCGGCGTCCACCAGGATCACCGACCAGCGGCCGCCGGTCGGGTAGCTGGAGGCGCGCATCACCAGGTCGCGCATGTCGCCGACACCGATGGAGAGGCCGTCGGTGCGGACGTACTTCACGTCGGCGTGGCTGCCGGCCAGCACGGTGTGGCAGCCGTCGCAGAACCCGCAGCCGGGCGTGCCGCCGAGCGCGAGGTCGGGGCTGGTGCACTGGAGGGCGGCGGCGAAGGCGCGTGCGGCGGTGACCTGCCCGGCGCCGGGCGGGCCGGTGAACAGCCACGCGTGCGTCATCAGGGAGGCGTTCGCGCCCTCGACCGGGGCGGCCCCGCGACCGGCCTCGACCGTCGCCCCGGCCGCCCGGGCGGCGGCGGTCAGCTGCTCGACCACCCGCTCCTGGCCCACCAGGTCGTCCCAGACGGCCACTGCTGCTCCCAAGCTCCGTACGGCAGCGCCCGTCGTGGCGCCTCTTCCCCGCCGTCGAGCATACGTCTCCGCTCCGACACCCACTGCTCCGTCCGGGTCACGGCGGGACGGAGAGGCGGGCCGTCAGGGCCCGACGACCCACGACCCACGGCCCACGGCCCACGGCCCGGCGGTCCGCTGCCCCACGGCCCACGGCCCGACGGAACGCTCCCCGACGGAACGCGACGGCGCCGCCGGGGACCCGCCCCGACGGCGCCGCCCACGCGTGTCCGGTCAGCCCCGGCGTCCCCAGCGGCGGCCCTTGCCCTTGTCGTCGCCCTTGTCCTGTGCGTCCCCGCGGCCGTCGGGCCGCTCCGCGCCGCCCTGCGGGCCACCGCCCGGAGCGTCCTGGCCCGGACCGCCGCGCTCCCAGCGCGCCCACTCGTCGTGCGAGCCGAGCAGGGTGTCGGTGAGGCTCGGCAGGTCGTCCAGCGGCGTCTCCTCGGCCCACTCCGGCCGCGGCCGCTCGCCGCCCGACTGGGGCTGAGGCTGAGCCTGGGACGGCGTCCGCGGCTCGGCAGCCTGCTCCCCGCCGACCACCGGCAGCTCGCGGGTGCTGTCCACCGGCTCCGCGCGCCGCGCCCCCTGCGCCGGCCGGCCTTCCGTACGGCCCTCCGGCCGGCCCTCGGCACGGCCCGGCTCGATCCGCGGCAGCACCTCGGTCCGGTCGGCCTCCGCCGGGACCCTCGGCAGCACGGCCGTCTCGTCCACCGCCGAGGCCGGCACCACCGGCAGCTTGGCGGTCTCGTCCACCGCACCGGCGGCCTCGGCGGCCTTCCGCGCCTCCGCAGCCTTCCGTGCCTCGGCGGCCTCCGCCGCCCGGACGGCCGCCTGCCGGTCCCGCGGTGACAGCTCGCGCGTCGCCTCGTCCCCGAGCCCGCCCGACGGAGCCTGCGCCGACGACCGAGCCCCGTCCTGCGCGGCACCCTTCGGGACGTCCCGGACCGCCCGCAGCTCCGTGGTCGTCTCCGCAGCCGACTCCCCGGCCACCGAACCCGGCCCCGAAGCCGTACCCGCGTCCGACGCCGACGCCGTACCGCTACCCGAACCCGGCCGCCCCTCGGCCCGCCCCGCCGCGGACTCCGCCGCCGCAGCCGCGGCCGCGAGCGCGGCGGCCTGCGCCAGCCGTGCCTCCTCGGCCCGCTGGAGCGCCTCCTCCGCCCGGCGGCGCTGCTCCTCGCGGGCCAGGTCGCGCTGCCGCTGGAGCTCGGCCTGGGCGGCCGCCTCGTCGGCGATCCGCTTGCGCTCGGCGGCCTCGGCCGCCAGCCGGGCCTCCTCGGCCGCGCGGCGCTCGGCCTCCTCCTCGGCGCGGCGCCTGGCTTCCTCCTCCGCCCGGCGGCGCGCTTCCTCCTCGGCCTTGCGCCGGGCCTCGGCGGCGGCCCGCTCGGCCTCCTCCTTGGCCAGCCGCTCCTTCTCCGCCTGCTCGGCCCGCAGCTGCGCCAGCACCTCCTGCCGCTTGCGCTCGGCGGCCTCCTCCTCGGCCTTCTTGCGGGCCTCCTCGGCGGCGCGGCGCTCGGCCTCCTCCTTGGCCAGCCGCTCCCGCTCGGCGCGGGCGGCCTTCTCCTGCTCGGAGAGCGGCAGCTCGCGGTCGAGCCGGTGCCGGATGGCGGTGGTGACGAAGTCGGGGGCCTGGCTGCCGTCCACGACCAGGTAGCGCGCCGGGTCGGCGGCGGCGAGGGCGAGGAAGCCGGCCCGGACCCGCAGGTGGAACTCGGTGGGCTCGGACTCCAGCCGGTCCAGCGCCTCGGTGAAGCGCTCGCGGGCCTTGGTCGGGTCGACGTCCAGGACGACGGTCAGGTCGGGCAGCAGCCCGCCGGTGGCCCAGCGGGAGATCCGGGCGACCTCGGTCGCGGCCAGGTCGCGCCCGGCCCCCTGGTAGGCGATGGAGGAGTCCATGTACCGGTCGGTGATCACCACGGCGCCGCGGGCGAGGGCCGGCCGGATGACGTTCTCGACGTGCTCGGCGCGGTCGGCGGCGTAGATCAGGGCCTCGGCGCGGTGCGACAGGCCGGTGTTGCCGACGTCCAGGACGAGGCCTCGCAGCCGCTGGCCGACCGGGCTGCCGCCGGGCTCGCGGGTGAGCACGACCTCGTGCCCCTTGCCGCGGATCCACTCGGCGAGCGCCTGGGCCTGGGTGGACTTGCCGGCGCCGTCGCCGCCCTCCAGGGCGATGAAGAAGCCGGTGCCCGCGCCCCGGTGCGGCACCGGTCCGCCCGGGCCGCGCACCGAGTCCACCAGGTCCCGGACGAACGGCGCGGTGCCGCGCCGGTCGTCGGTGCGCACCAGCACGACCGCGGCGAGCACCAGCGTGAGCAGCCCGGAGGTGGCGACGGCCAGGGCCGCGCCGCCGTGGATGAAGGTGAAGGAGCCGGGCTCGACGGTGCCGTACTCGACGTCCCCGTAGGCGGCGGCGATCAGCGGGACGACGACCAGCGCGGCGGCGACCACGGCCCGGAGCACCGCGAACAGGTGCTCGGTGACCTTCGGCAGCCGGGCCTCCTCGACCTCCTGGGCGAGCAGGGTGCGACCGGCCGAGACCACGATCCCGGCGGCCAGGCCGGCCAGCACGGTGAGCAGCAGGACCAGCACGAAGTCCAGCACCAGCCCGGCCAGGATCAGTGCGACGCCCTGGATGAGCAGCGCCAGCGCGAGCAGTCGGCGGCGGGTGAGCGAGGGCAGCGTGGCCCGGGTGAGCCGGGCACCCAGGGCGGGCGTTCCGGCGGCGGCGAGCACCAGCAGGCCGTAGCCGATCGGCCCGGCGCGGTGCTCGGCGGCGGTGAGCAGCGCGAGCGCGGCGACGCCCGCCATCGCGGCGTAGCCGGCCGCGACGGCGAAGGTGAAGTAGGGGGCGCTGCCGGTGCGGCCCTTGCCCAGCGCGGGGCCGGGGGCCGCGTCGGTCGGCGCGCGCAGGCCCTGGAACGGCGAGACGGGGGCGACGGAGACCGGGCCGCCGGGCAGCTGCTGGAGGTGGTCGCGGACGGCCGAGGCGGCGAACAGCCCGGCCGCGCCGAGCGCCGCGAAGGTGAGCTGGTGGGCACGCAGCCAGTCGGAGCCGAGGGCCGCGCCGATGTTGTTGAGCAGGGTGAAGGCCACCAGGCCGAGCGCGCCGAGCGGCACGGTGACCCAGCCGGTGAAGCGGTCGATGCTCCGGACGCTCTCCAGGTTGGCCGCGGCCGGACGCTGCTCGGCGGCCGGTGCGTGCGGGTTGGCCGGCGGCAGCAGGCCGGGAACGGCGGCGGCCTTGGCGATGCCCCGGACCCGCTCGGCGGCACCGGTCACGAACACGGTGGCGAGCAGGACGTAGGTGGCGGCGCCGGAGGGCTCGGCGGCGGAGCCCAGCCAGACGCTCCACCAGGGGGCGAGGCCGATCAGCAGGGCGCGCAGCGCGTCGGCGCCGAACAGCGTCCAGCGCCGGTCCAGCCGGCCCGCGACCAGCCGGTGCACCGGGCCGAGCAGCGCGACGCCGACCAGTCCGGTGGCCAGCACCCGGACGGCGAGGACCGCGGCGAGGGCGAAGGCGAGGCTGCGCGGCAGGCTGCCGAACTGGCCGCCCTGGGCGGCGGCGATCACGGTGAGCGCGAGCAGCACCAGCAGACCGAGCCGGTCGGCGGTGCCGCCGATCAGCTGGGTGGTCCACAGGCGCCGGTAGGCACGTGTCCGCAGCAGCGCCCGGGCCCGGTCCGCCGGAGTCCCGGCGGGCGCGACCTCGGGCAGGTCGGACCCCCCGGCTCTGGCGGCCGGGGCGGCGCTGGGGGTGGGCTGCTCCTCGCTCGTCATACGGTCAGCGTAGCGGGCGGGGCCTGGCCGGAACGGAGCGAACGGGCTTCCGGATCGCCCTCATCACCGGGTTGTGACGTACTCCGCACAGACCTGGCGCGCCCCGGGCCCGCACCCCCGGGATCGGGGGCACGGGCCCGGCCGCGGTGACCTGGGATCAGCCCTCGTCGGGGGCCGGGGCCTTGTCGGCCGCCGTCCCGCTCGCGGCGGTCCCGCTCGTGGCGGTCTTCTTGGCCGCCGTCTTCTTCGCCGCCGCCGTCTTGGTGGTGGTGGTCTTCTTCGCGGCGGTCTTCTTCGCGGCCGCGGTCTTGGTCGCCGCCGTCTTGGCCGTGGTCGTCTTCTTGGCCGCGGCCTTCTTCGCCGGGGCCTTCTTCGCCGCCTTCTTCACCGGTCCGCGCGCCCGCTTCTCGGCGAGCAGCTCGTACGCGCGCTCCGGCGTGATGGTCTCGACGTCGTCGTCCTTGCGGAGCGTGGCGTTGGTCTCGCCGTCGGTCACGTACGGGCCGAAGCGGCCGTCCTTGACCACCACCGGGCGCTCGCTGACCGGGTCGTTGCCCAGCTCCTTGAGCGGCGGGGCGGCGGCCGCCCGGCCGCGCTGCTTGGGCTGGGCGTAGATCGCCAGCGCCTCGTCGAGGGTGATCGTGAAGAGCTGGTCCTCGCTGGTGAGCGAACGGGAGTCGGTGCCGCGCTTGAGGTACGGGCCGTAGCGGCCGTTCTGCGCGGTGATCTCCGCGCCCTCGGCGTCGGTGCCGACGACCCGCGGCAGCGAGAGCAGCCGCAGCGCGTCCTCGAGCGTGACGGTGTCCAGCGACATCGTCTTGAACAGCGAGGCGGTGCGCGGCTTGACCGCGTTCTTGCCGGTCTTCGGCGTGCCCTCGGGCAGGATCTCGGTCACGTACGGGCCGTAGCGGCCGTCCTTGGCGACCAGCATGTTGCCGCTGACCGGGTCCGGGCCGAGCTCGAAGTCGCCGCTGGGCTTGGCCAGCAGCTCCTCGGCCAGCTCGACGGTGAGCTCGTCCGGCGGCAGCTCGTCCGGGATGTCGGCACGCTGGCCCGGCTCGCCCTCGACGGCCGAGGCGCGCTCGACGTACGGGCCGTAGCGGCCGACCCGCAGGGTGATGTCGTCGCTGACCCTGAACGAGCTGATCTCCCGGGCGTCGATCGCGCCGAGGTCGGTGACCAGCTCCTTCAGGCCGCCCAGGTGGTCGCCGTCGCCGTTGCCGGCCTCGGCGGCGCCGCCCGCGGCATGGCCCTCGCCCTCACCGAAGTAGAAGCGCTTCAGCCACGGCACGGACTGCGCCTCACCGGCGGCGATCCGGTCGAGGTCGTCCTCCATCTTGGCGGTGAAGTCGTAGTCGACCAGTCGGCCGAAGTGCTTCTCCAGCAGGTTGACCACGGCGAAGGAGAGGAAGGACGGGACGAGCGCCGTCCCCTTCTTGAAGACGTACCGGCGCTGGATGATCGTGTCGATGATCGACGCGTAGGTGGAGGGGCGGCCGATCTCCCGGTCCTCCAGCTCCTTGACCAGCGAGGCCTCGGTGTAGCGGGCCGGCGGCTTGGTGGCGTGGCCCTCCGGGGTGATCCGCTCGGCGCCCAGCGGGTCGCCCTGGGAGACCTGCGGCAGCCGGCGCTCGCGGTCGTCGAGCTCCGCGTTCGGGTCGTCGGCGCCCTCGACGTAGGCCTTGAGGAAGCCGTGGAAGGTGATGATCTTGCCGGAGGCGGAGAACTCGACGTCCCGGCCGTCGGCGGAGGTGCCGCCGGCCCGGACGGTGACGGACTGGCCGACCGCGTCCTTCATCTGGGAGGCGACGGTGCGCATCCAGATCAGCTCGTACAGCTTGAAGTCGTCACCGGTCAGACCGGTCTCGGCCGGGGTGCGGAAGCGGTCGCCGGACGGGCGGACGGCCTCGTGCGCCTCCTGCGCGTTCTTGACCTTGCTGGCGTAGGTGCGCGGGGCGGCCGGCAGGTAGTCGGCGCCGTACAGCTGGGTGACCTGCGCCCGGGCGGCGGTGACCGCGGTGTCCGACAGCGTGGTGGAGTCGGTACGCATATAGGTGATGAAGCCGTTCTCGTACAGCTTCTGGGCCACCTGCATGGTCCGCTTGGCGCCGAAGCCCAGCTTGCGGCTGGCCTCCTGCTGGAGCGTGGTGGTGCGGAACGGCGCGTACGGCGAGCGGCGGTACGGCTTGGACTCGACGCTGCGGACGGCGAACGCCGTCTGCTCCAGCGCGGCGGCCAGCTGACGGGCCGCCTGCTCGTCCAGGTGCAGCGTGTTCACGCTGGCGGCCTTCAGCCGGCCGTCCTGGCCGAAGTCGCGGCCGCTGGCGATCCGCTTGCCGTCGACGGCGGCCAGCCGGGCCCCGAAGGTCTCGGGGTTGGCGGCGTCGACCGGGGTGCGGCCGGTGCCGAAGGTGCCGACCAGGTCCCAGTACGAGGCGGCGCGGAAGGCCATCCGCTCGCGCTCGCGCTCGACCACCAGCCGGGTGGCGACGGACTGCACGCGGCCCGCCGAGAGCTTCGGCATGACCTTCTTCCACAGCACCGGCGAGACCTCGAAGCCGTACAGCCGGTCGAGGATGCGGCGGGTCTCCTGGGCGTCGACCAGGCGCTGGTTGAGCTCGCGCGGGTTGGCCACGGCCTCCTGGATCGCCGACTTGGTGATCTCGTGGAACACCATGCGGTGCACCGGCACCTTGGGCTTGAGCACCTGCTGGAGGTGCCACGCGATGGCCTCGCCCTCGCGGTCCTCATCGGTGGCGAGGAAGAGCTCGTCGGACTCCGCGAGCAGCGACTTCAACTTGCTGACCTGGGACTTCTTGTCCGCGTTGACCACGTAGATGGGCGCGAAGTCGTGATCGACGTCCACCCCGAGGCGGCGCACCTCGCCGGTGTACTTGTCCGGCACCTCGGCCGCGGTGCTCGGGAGGTCGCGGATGTGCCCGACGCTCGCCTCGACGATGTAGCCGGGGCCCAGGTAGCCCTTGATCGTCTTCGCCTTGGCCGGCGACTCGACAATGACGAGTCGCTGTCCGTGCGCGGTCTCGCTGCTCGGGGACACCTTCGCTCTTCTCTCCCGGTCCTTATGTGGCTGGTCGGCGCCGGCAGCACGGGCTGCGCTCCGCCCGACCCCTCCACCGTCCCGGGGATGCCGCGGCACGACACCCCCACCAGCGGAGTGTGACCGTACCCCGGCCACCCTTGTCAAACGGACGGATCCCGCTTTTTCACTTGCCGGGCTCACCGACGCCACTCGAACGGTAACCCGATCCCGGAGGTTCGCGCCCCGTGGAGGGGGGCCTTCGGCAGGTTCCGGAGGATGGAATGACGGATTTCAAGATCTGTCAACAGAAAATCGACGGGCGGGCGCGGGGAGGGGCGACATTCCGCCGGGTACGCGGGGATGTCCGAATGGTGCGCGGCTCAGCCGCCGGCCACGGTCAGGAGCCCGGCGCCCGCCGCCAGGCAGCCCACGCCCAGGACGCTCCACAACAGGTCCAGGACGACCGCCCGTCCGACCTCCCCGGCCGCCAGCACCACCCGGCTCGGGCGCTGCGGGTCGTAACAGATCCGCACCGGGGCACCGGGCGCGAAACGGTCCGGACGGCGCAGTGGGGTGTGCCCGCGCGGGCGGGCGATCACGAGCCCGGCGAACCCGTACGCGTCGGGGCCGCCGACCGAGGGCGGAACCGAGAAGGAGAGCAGCGGGGCACTGTCCAGTCGGCCGAGCACGTCGTCCTCGGCCACCACGGTGGCCACCGCCGCCGTCCCTTGGCGGCGCACCCGCAGGCGCAGGCTCACTTCGGCGGCGCACCAGAGCAGCAGCACGCCACCGAAGAGGGCGAGCACCGACCCGCCCACCATCGCCGTCGTCGTGTCCACTCCTGGCCCCCGGCTCCCCAGCTCTGTCCACAGCCTGTGGACAGAGCTTCACAGCGGAGAGCCAACGGGAGACGGCCGCCCGGCGGCGGCCGGACGAACCAGGGGGTACGGGCCGGTGAACCGGCCCGATCACGGCGGGTGCGGTCACGGCGGGTGCACGGCCACAACGGGTGCGCGGGCACGCCGGGGCGGGCCACCTCGCCGGGCCGGGCGCACGGCGAAGCGGCCCACCCCCGACGAGGCCGGTCCCGTCCGGCCGGGTCTCGGCGGCCCGTGTCCCTGCGGACCGCGTCTCAGCGGACCGCCCTCAGCGGCGCGCGCCTCAGCGGACCGGGTCGATGAACCCCTGCTCGGTCAGCAGGCGCAGCGACTCCGGCACCCGGTCCCGCAGGACTACCCGGTCCTCGCCGAGCAGCTGCGCGATGGCATCCACGATCTCGCCCGCCGACAGCGTCCCGTCGCAGACCCCGACGAAGCCGGCACCCACGGTGTCCACCTTGGTGGCCCGCCGCATGCCCCGGTTGTGACGCAGGATCACGTGCTCCGGGTCCTCCGCGCCCGGCGCGCCGACCTGCTCCTGGACCACCTCGTCGGCCAGCACGTAGCGGGCCGCGAGCAGGCCGGCGTCGTCGTGCGAGCGGAGGAAGTCCTGCCGGTCGAACCAGGCCTCGATGTGCGGGCCCAGCGGCTGCTCCACCGGGTGCGGCCACTCCTCCACCCGGACGGTCGGACGCTCGGCGCCGCTCGCCCGCAGGGTGATCCAACCCATCCCGATGCCCTCGACCCGGCCCGCCTCGAAGGCGTCCATCCACTCGCCGTACCGGGCCTGGTAGTCGCCGCCGGGGCCTCGGTGGTCGCCGCCGTCGCGCAGCCACAACTCGGCGTACTGGGCCACGTCCTGGACCTCGCGCTGGACGATCCAGGCGTCCAGGCCGGTGCCCGCGACCCAACCGGCCAGCCGCTCCTGCCAGTCCTCGCCCTTGACGTGCTGCCAGTTGGCGAGCAACTGGCAGTAGCCGCCGGGCTCCAGGTGGTCGGCGGCCGAGCGGACCAGGCTGCGGCACAGGTCGTCGCCGGCCATGCCGCCGTCGCGGTAGGTGAACCGGCCGGCCGGTGAGATGACGAACGGCGGGTTGGAGACGATCAGGTCGAACTTCCGCTCCCCGACCGGCTCGAAGAGGCTTCCGGTGGACACCTCGGTGTTGTCGAAACCCGACAGCGCCAGGGTCAGCTCGGTGAAGCGCAGCGCGCGCGGGTTGAGGTCGGTGGCGGTGACGGTCCCGGCGTGGCGGGCCGCGTGCAGCGCCTGGACGCCGGAGCCCGAGCCGAGGTCCAGCGCGGCCCGGACGGGGCGGCGCACGGTGATGTTGGCCAGCGTGGTGGAGGCACCGCCGACGCCCAGCACCAGGTCCTTGCGGGCCACCCCGTGCGCGGTCTCACCGGAGCCGATGCCACCCGCACCGCCCACCGCGCAGCCCAGGTCGGAGACCACCCAGGCGTCCGAACTGGGCATCCCGGCCACCTCGTTGGCGTACGGCCGGACGTCGACGGTGGCCCGCACCAGATCGCCGTCCGGGCGCAGCCAGCCGTCCGCCAGGCAGTCCTCCACCGGCAGCGCGGCGGCAGCCGCCCGGTACGGGACCGGCTGCTGGAGCAGGAACAGCCGCACCAGCGTCTCCAGCGGGCTGCCACCGCGGGTCGCCCGCAGTGCCGGGACCGCCTCGCTGCGGGCCAACGCCGAATAGCCGGTGGGCCCGAGCAGGTCCAGGCACCCGTCGGCGGTGAACGAGGCGGCGAGCAGCGCCTCGCGGAACTTGGCGAGGCGGGTCTGGTCGAGAACGGGGCTACTGATCACCCCGCCATTGTCCCCCGCCGCCCGCCCCGCGGCCGCCGCTGCGCCCCGCGGCCATCGGACGGAAGCCCGCACCACCGCGCGCGCCCCCGGAAGCCGCCGCGCGCCGCCCCACCGGGAACGCCGAGTCGTCCGACCGCCCTCCGCAGGCGTCGGTCGTGGCAGCGACTCGGACAGCGGCGTTCCCCCGAAGGCATGCGGGCTCACGCGCCGGTCCCGGCGACGGGCGCGCTGTCGGATCATCCGGCGCGCCCGGGCTCACGGCGCGCCCGGGCTCAGCCCGCGCTGGGGACGGCGGCGCGTGAGGACGTCGGCTCTGACAGCGGCGCTCCCCCGGCCCCGCGTGCGGGCCCCCGCGCCGGTCCTGGTGACTGACGGGTCGCCCGTCACCGGCCCGGGTCAGGGCCGGTGACGGAACCAGCAACCCGGCCCGATGTCCGGGCCGGGGTACCTCGAATCGTCCGGTCCGCCCGGGCTCAGCTCGCGCTGGGGGCGGGGTTCGCCGGGGTGCTGGCCGGGGCGGTGGTCGCGCCGGCGGCGGCCGGGCTCGCGCCGTCGGTCGCGCCGGGTGCAGGGGTGGTGGCCGGGGCACCAGGGGTGTCGGTGGCGCCGGGGGCGGGGGTCGTGCCCGTACCGCCCGGAGCCGGGGTGCCGCTCGCGCCGGCACCCGCACCACCCGTCGCACCGCTGGTCGGGGCGGTGGTCGGGGACGGCTTGCAGCCCTCCTGCTTGGCCATCGCCGCACCGAGCTCGCCGCGCTGGAGCTTGCTCTGCGCCTGGGTGGAGAGCGAGGCCAGCTGCTGCACCTGGTCGGCCACGCTGCGCAGCCCGTCGGCGAACTTGGCCTGATCGGTGTTGGGCAGCGCGTCCAGCTTCTTCTGGACCTCGACGTAGCCGTCGGCCGCCTTCTTCAGCTCGTCGACGGTGTCCTTCTGGAGGGCCGCACCGTCCTGCACCTTGGGCGCGCCGGCCCCGTCGATGGCGGCGGCTATGTCCTGGTTGGTCTTGGCCAGTCGCCCGATGTCCGTGGAGAGCCGCTTCTGGAGGTCGGCGGGGGCTTCGCCGGTCTTCACCTGGCCGGTGTCGGCGAGCGCGGCCTGCGCCTGGGTGATCGGGTCCTTGGCGGCACCGCAGACGTTCGACGCCCAGGAATCCAGCTGCTTGCTGTTGTCGTCGCCGCCACAGCCGACGGCACCGAACGCGAGCAGCACGCCGAGGGCGGGTACGGCCAGCAGTCGCTTGTTCACCGGGAAGAGCCTTTCGGTTTCGGTCGTCATCGGTCGTCGAACCTACACGGCCGATGCCCGCTCCCCGGTTCCCGGTTCCCCGCCCCTGCTCCCCACCGCGTGCCCGCTACGCCTCACCGCGTGCCCGCCGGCCGCCGGCCCGCGTCTCACGCCTACGCTCTTCGCCGTACGGAGGCGCTGCCGGTCCGCCGGACGACCATGCCCGGCCCTCGGGTGCGTGCGGCAGCGCGGAAGCGGCCTCTCAGACCGCGACGGAGGCGACCGAGACCGGCCAGCTCATCCGGATCAGGCCACCGTCCGTACCGTTGGTGACCTCGAGGTCCTCGACCAGGCCGGTGATCACGGCGAGGCCCAGCGTGTCCTCGTCCGGCTCGACTCCCTCGTCGGCACCGGAGGCCGGGACGGCGGCGGGGCCGGCCTCGTCCTCGACCTCGATGAGGAAACGCTTCTCCTGATCGGTCAGCGCGACTCGGACGGTGCCGCCGATGCCGCCGCGCTGGTGCAGCCCGACCGCGCGGGAACACGCCTCGCCGACCGCGAGCCGGACCTCGTCGAGCACCGACTCGTCGACCCCGGCCCGTCTGGCGACGGCCGCGGCGACCAACCGGGCCGTCCGCACATGCTCGGGAAGCGCGCTGAATCGAAGTTCGACGGTTGCCATCTCTCCCCCTCGGGGTGCTCCGACCGGGGCCGGAGGTCCGGCCCCTGCGGGCCGGCGGAACCGGCCCAGGGGCGCCCGGGGACGCACCGGGCCGCACGGGGCCCGGGCGCCCGGACGCGAGGAAACGAGCGGGCCGACCGCACGGGCCGGCCCGGTCGCGTCAGTCGGTCGCGCTGACCGCGTCGTCCACCGAGGTGTGGATCGGGAAGACCTTGGTCAGGCCGGTGATGCGGAAGATCTTCAGGATGCGCTCCTGGTTGCAGACGAGGCGCAGCGAGCCCTCGTGAGCGCGCACCCGCTTCAGACCGCCCACCAGCACACCGAGGCCGGTCGAGTCGAGGAAGTCAACGCCCTCCATGTCGACGACGAGGTGGTACTTGCCGTCGTTGACGAGCTCGACCAGCTGCTCCCGCAGCTTCGGGGCGGTGTACACATCGATCTCGCCGCCAACCTCGACGACCGTACGATCGCCGACTGAACGGGTCGACAGGGACAGGTCCACGGAACCTCCAGCACCTTGCCTTGCTACGTCATGTGCGATCCTCGGCCGGACGGCCGCCACCGCATGGTCGCGAGCCCGGGCGCGCCCAGCCAACGCGTGGCAAGCCTCAGCGCTGCGACCCACGGCCATACGGCCGTCACGGCCACATTCAACCACCTGCGACCATGCCCGCACGATGGCTTACGACGATTCTCCGTCACGCCGGTGACACACTGGGTCCCCATGCCGCCCCGACACAGCCCGCCCGAGGCACTGCTCACGACCCTGGCCACCAGCCGGGGGCGGTCCGACCGGCTCACCCATACGGAGCACCTTCCCGCCCGGCCTGCACGTTATTCACCGTGGCCCGACTCGATCCGTCCGGAGGTCGTCGCCGCGGCACGCGCCCTCGGGGCGGAACAGCCGTGGGCGCACCAGGCAGAAGCGATGAATCTGGCCAAAAGCGGCCAGACTGTGGTGATCGCCACAGGCACCGCCTCGGGCAAGTCGCTGGGCTACCTGGCGCCGGTGCTCAGCGACCTGCTGGACGGCACCGAGGCCCGCAACGGCCGCGGCGCCACCGCCCTCTACCTGGCTCCGACCAAGGCGCTCGCCGCCGACCAGCGCCGCCGGGCGGCCGAACTGGCCCCGCCGAGGGTCCGCGCCGCCCTGTACGACGGCGACACCCCGCCCGAGGAGCGCGAGTGGGTCCGCCAGTACGCCTCCTACGTGCTCACCAACCCGGACATGCTCCACCGGGGCATCCTGCCCGGCCACGCCCGCTGGTCCTCCTTCCTCAAGGCGTTGCGCTACGTGGTCGTCGACGAGTGCCACAGCTACCGGGGCGTGTTCGGCTCGCACGTCGCCCAGGTGCTGCGGCGACTGCGCCGCGTCTGCGCCCGTTACGGCTCGTCACCCACCTTCCTGCTGGCCTCCGCCACCACGGCCGACCCGGCCGCGACCGCCCGGCGGCTGACCGGCCTTCCCGCCGTGGCCGTCACCGAGGACGCCTCACCGCGCGGACCGATGGTCTTCGGCCTCTGGGAGCCGCCGCTGACCGAGAACATCGGCGAGCACGGCGCGCCCGTGCGCCGCACCGCGACCGCCGAGGCCGCGCACCTGCTGACCGACCTGGTCGAACGGGAGATCCGCACCGTCGTCTTCGTCCGCTCCCGGCGCGCCGCCGAGCTCGTGGCGCTCCAGGCCCAGGACCAGCTCGACCGCCCGCTCGCCGGACGGGTGGCCGCCTACCGCGGCGGCTACCTCGCCGACGAACGCCGCGCGCTGGAACGCGACTTGCACTCCGGCCGACTGCTCGGCCTCGCCTCCACCTCCGCTCTCGAACTGGGCGTCGACATCTCCGGCCTCGACGCCGTCCTGATGGCCGGCTACCCCGGCACCCGGGCCTCGCTCTGGCAGCAGGCGGGCCGGGCGGGCCGGGAGGCCCAGGGCGCGCTGGCCGTCCTGATCGCCCGGGACGACCCGCTGGACACCTACCTCGTGCACCACCCGGAGGCGCTCTTCGCGGCACCCGTCGAGGCCACCGTGCTCGACCCCGACAACCCGCACGTGCTCGCCCCGCACCTGTGCGCGGCCGCCGCCGAACTCCCGCTCACCGATGCGGACCTGGAGCTCTTCGGGCCGTCCACCGCGCCGCTGCTGCCGGTCCTGGAGCGGCGCGGCCTGCTGCGCCGGCGCAGCGACGGCTCCTGGTACTGGACCCGTCGCGAGCGCGCGGCCGACGCGGTGGACCTGCGCGGCAGTGGCGGCAGCCCGGTACAGATCGTCGAGGCCGACACCGGCCGACTGCTCGGCACGGTGGACGCCGCGGCCGCCCACACCACCGTTCACACCGGGGCCGTCCACCTGCACCAGGGCCGCACCTACCTGGTCCGGGAGTTCGACCTGGAGGACTCCGTGGCCCTGGTCGAACCGGCCGACCCGCCGTACACCACGGCCGCCCGTGACATCACCTCCGTCTCCGTCCTGGACACCGACACCACCGTGGAGTGGGGCGAGGGCCGGCTCTGCTTCGGCTCGGTGGAGGTGGTCAACCAGGTGGTCGGCTACCTCCGCAAACGGATCTCCACCGGGGAGATCATGGGCGAGACCAAGCTCGACCTGCCGCCCCGCACGCTGCGCACCCGCGCGGTCTGGTGGACCGTCACCGAGGACCAGCTGCTCGACGCGGACATCCCCCTCGACCAGTTGCCCGGCGCCGCCCACGCCGCCGAGCACTCCTCGATCGGCCTGCTGCCGCTGTTCGCCACCTGCGACCGCTGGGACATCGGCGGTGTCTCCGTACCGCTGCACCCGGACACCGGCCTGCCGACCGTGTTCGTCTACGACGGCCACCCGGGCGGGGCCGGCTTCGCCGAACGCGGCTTCCGGAGGGCGGTCCAGTGGCTGACGGCCACCCGGACGGCGATCGCCTCCTGCGAGTGCGAGCGCGGCTGCCCGTCCTGCGTCCAGTCGCCCAAGTGCGGCAACGGCAACGACCCGCTGGACAAGGCCGCCGCCGTACGGCTCCTGGACGTCCTGCTGGCCGGGGCGCCCGACACCGCGCAGACGCCGGACGGACCGAAGGCGCCGGAGACGCCGGACGGGCCGGATCCGGTCGCCGGGCCCGAGGCGGCGGCCTCGGAGCCGGACGGTGGAACGCCCGCCGGTTCATGAGCCCGCCGCCGGAGCGCTCGGGGTTCCGGCGGAAGCCTCGCCCGACCCGGCCGGGGTTTCCGTGGGAGCCCCGCCCGGCCCGGTGTCCGGGACGTCCTCGGGGCCGGTGACCGGGGCCCGTACCGGCCCGGCCCGGGCCCTCGCCCGCGCCGGGCCGACCCGCAGTCGGGCCGGGAGCCCGCGGACCTCCACCTCGGCCACCACCTCGACGGCGTCCGCCGGCCGGTCGACCGCGCAGGACACCAGCCCGGCGCCCTGCGCGGCGGCGATCCCGGCGGCCCGGGCACAGCCGCCGTCCTGGTCCAGCAGCAGTCGGTCCGCCGCGGCGAGGGCCGCGAGGTCGGCCGCCGACTCGGCCCGGTGCCGTGCGGCGACCACCGAGCCGACCGCGATCGTCCCGGCGAACACCGCCGTGCCCAGCATCACCAGGGCGAGCAGCCAGACCGTCGCCGAACCGGCGTCCGGCCCCCGTCCGCCCGCCGCCACGGCTCGGGCCGCACGGGCACGCCCCGCCCGCACCGCCGTCTCCCGCAGCCCGGTCAGGACGGCCACGGGCCACCGCCTCCCTCCGTGACCGCCACCAGGACGTCCTCCCGGGCCGCCACGGCCGTCGCGCCGAGCCGGACGGCGAGCAGCCCGCCGAGCCGGCCCGGCCCCGTGCACGGCGCCTCCACGTCGACCCGCACCGTGTCGGCCGCCAGGGCCACCCGGACCTGTGCGCCCGGCGGGGCCGCCGCGCGGGCGAGTTCGGCGGCGTCCGCTTCCCCGCGCGCGGCCGCCCTCGCGCCGACCCGGGCGGCGTCCACGCAGCGGATCTGCGCGGCCGCGGCGAGCACGCCCCAGATCAGCATCGCCGCGAGCAGGAGGAGCGCGGGCAGCGCCACCGCCGTCTCCGCGGTCACGAAGCCCGCGTCGCCGCGCGGCCGCGACGCCCACGCCCGGCCGGCACCGCGTTCCCCCGACCGGCCGGAACCCTTCCTCGGGCGCCTGTCGCCCACCGGGAGCGCGGACGGGACGGCGTCGAGGCGGGTGCCGCGCGTGGCGGCGGGGGCGCCTCCCGGCCGCCAGGCCGGTTGCCGTCGGCGGCCGACGGCAACCCCACGGGGCGCTCCCGCGCCCAGGGCCCTCCCGGCCGTGGGAGGCCCGCCGGCAGGGGTCCCACGACCCGTCCTAGGTGGCATGGAGCGCCCGCACCAGCATGTCGGTCAACGCCCCCGTGATGGCCTCGCTGGTCACCACCTTGTACAGCCCGGCCGCGAGGGCGCAGGCGCCCAGCGTTCCCACGGCGTACTCGGCCGTGGTCATCCCGGCGTCCGAGCGGCCCCGGAGCCGGGCCACCCTGCGCACCCGGCAGGCCGCCCGGCGGCTCATCCGCCGCCACGTCCCGGCCGACGGGCGGAGCGGACGCCCGGCACCGGGACCGATCGCGATCACTGCGGTCATGAGATTCTCCTGTCGTTCGTTGTCCGTCGATGTCCGTGCAACCGACTCTCGGTCACATCCCTTGGGCAAAACGGCTGGTGAGGCCTACGACCACCGGCACCACTCCGATCAGGACGAAGGCCGGGAGGAAACAGAGCCCCAGCGGCGCGGTGGCGAGCACCGCGGCCCGGCGAACCCGGGCGTGGGCCGCGCGGGCGGCGGCAGTGCGCTGCCCCTGCGCCAGCCCGATCAGCGGGCCGGCGGCGGGGGTGCCGCCGAGGCTGCTGCGCTCCAGACAGCGCGCCAGCGACGCCAGCGACGGGTGCTGCTCGCCCAAGCGGCTCCAGCACAGCTCCGGCGGAGCGCCCAGGGCGAGTTCGGCCCCGATCGCCACCAGCCGGGGGCCCAGCGGCGCGCCCACGCTCCGGCCCACCGCCGACACGGCATCCGAGGGCAGCGCCGCCGAGCCGAGGCAGGCTGCCAACAGCTCCGCACTCAGGGGGAGTTGCCTGGTCAGCAGCTCCTCGTCACGGGCCGATCGGCGGTCAGCCGGCGACCGTGCCCGGGCCGACCACCGGTGGACGCCCACCGCCAGCAGAACCCCGACGACCAGTCCGGCACCGCCACCGACCAGCACCGCCACCGCGAGCCCGGCGACGGCCGCCGTCACCACCCGCCGTCGACGCCCGACGCCCGAGGCCGTCAGCCCGCTTCGCCTCTCCGCCTCCGCTCCGGCTCGGGCCCGGGCCCGGGCGAGTACCCGTCGGCGCCTCACCCGGCCACGCACCGGAGTCCACGCGGCCGCAGCCGCGCCCGCCGTGAGGGCTACTGCCACGCACGCGATGCCTCGCATCACCTCACCCCCGCCCCGAGCGCCCGCGCGCACCCGCGACAACCCGCAGGCCGGCTCGCTCGCCCGAAGAGCGGGCACCGTACGGCCGAAGGCCCGACTCCGCTCATGGCGCCCCGGAGGAGCCTCCAGCGCGCCGTGGGCCGCCGCCCGGACGATGCGGGCCGTCCAGAGCACGCCCAGCCCCTCCAGGGCCGCCCCCGCCACGAGGCAGCCCAACCCGACCGGGGTGTGCAGCAGGACCTCCAGCGGGTGCGCCCCGAGGGCCGCACCGAGGAGCAGCCCGACACCCGGCAGCGCGGCCAGGACGGCGATCGTCGCGCGCGGCCCGGCCAGTTCCCCGGCGATCTCCTCCGCGAGCGCCCGCTCGCCGCGCAGCGCCTCGGCGACCCGGTCCAGCGCGGCGGCCAGCCCCGACCCGCTGTCCGCGGCCACCCGCCAGCAGGCCGCGATGGCCGCTGCTCCGCTACCGCCCGGCAGGTCGGCCAGCAGGTGCAGCGCGGCGGGCACGTCGCCGCCGTAGCGGCCGGCCGCGAGCCGGGCCACCGGCTCCTCGCCGAGTCTGCGCAGCCCCTCCGGGTCGGCGGCGAGCCGCGCGGTCACCAGGTGCAGCGCCTGCTCCGGCGTCGCCCCGCCGCGCAACTCCCCCGCCAGGCCCGCGCAGAGCTCCACGACGGCCGCGGCCCGGTGTCGCGCCTCCGCCGCCAGGCGTCGCCGCACCCGCCAACTGCGCAGCGGCAGGACCGCCAGGGCCGCCGCGAGCACCGGCACCGGCGAGACGGTGGCCTGCCCGGCGGCCAACCCAACCGGCAGGAGCAGCAGTTCGGGCGCCAGGAACTCCGGCAGCCGGCCCCGGGCCCCGGCCCGCACCACCACGTCCGGGCCCGCTCTCAGGACCGCGGGCCCGCTGCCCGCCAGCACCAGCCTGGAGCGTCGCCCGCCCGGCAGCTGATCCTGCAGTGCGCGCCACGCGGCGACGGCCACCAGACACAGCACCATCGCCCAGCAGAAAGCCTGCTGACCTTGCGTCATGTACGCCACCTCCGTCGTCCTCGACCTTTCCGTCCCACGCCACCGAGCAGCACCAGGGCACCCACGGCGCACCCGCCCAGCAGCAGGGCGAAGGCGAGTCCCACCACCCGTGCCTCCACGCTCGCCGCCACCACCACCGCGATCACGAGCGCCCCGACCCGAGCGACACCCCACGCGCCGCCAGCAGTCCGATCAGCCGCTCCCAGCCCGCACCGGGGCTCAGGCCGCCGGACACCGGGAAGGCCACCGCGGGTGTGGTCACGGCCGACCCGTCACCGGCTCCGGTCAGCGTGTGGATCTCCGCCACCCGGCGCCGCCCCGAGCCCGGATCACGGACCAGGTGCACCACCACGTCGAGCGCGGCCCGCAGTTGGCTGTGCAGCGCCGGCCGGTCGAGACCGGCGAGCGAGCCCAGGGCCTCCAGTCGGACCGGCACGTCCGCCGCCGTGTTGGCGTGGACCGTGCCGCAGCCACCCTCGTGTCCCGTGTTCAGCGCGGCCAGCAGGTCCGACACCTCGGCACCGCGGACCTCACCGATCACCAGCCGGTCCGGGCGCATCCGCAGCGCCTGGCGGACGAGGTCCCGCAGGGTGAACTCGCCGAGCCCCTCCTGGTTGGGCGGCCGGCTCTGCAACCGGACCACGTGCGGGTGGGCCGGTTGCAGTTCGGCGGAGTCCTCGGCGACCACGATCCGCTCGTCCGGCCCGACCAGGCCGAGCAGGGCCGACAGGAGCGTGGTCTTCCCGGAGCCCGTCCCACCGGACACCAGCATCGACAGCCGGGCCCGCACGATGCCCGCCAGCAGCTCGGCGCCTTCCGGCGGCAGCGACCCACCCGCCACCAACTCGTCGAGCGTGAACGGCCGGGGACGGCAGACCCGCAGCGAGATGTGCGTGCAGCCGGCCGCGATCGGCGGCAGCACCGCGTGCAGCCTGGTGCCGTCCGGCAGTCGGGCGTCCGCCCACGGACGGGCGTCGTCCAACCGCCGGCCGGCCGCGGTGGCCAGCCGGTGGGCCAGCCGCCGCACCGCCTCGGCGTCGGCGAAGCGGACTCCGGTGGCTCGCTGCAGGCCGCCGCCACGGTCGACCCACACCTCGTCCGGACCGTTCACCAGGACGTCCGTGACGTCGGGCGCCGCCAGCAGCCGGTCCAGCGGGCCCGCACCCACCAGTTCGGCGCGCAGCGAGCGCACGGTGTCCAGGACCTCGTCCCCGCCGAGCGGCGGGCGGGTGGCCCGCAGCGCGGCGGCGACCGAGCCGGCCGTCGGCGCGGCCCCCGACTCGGCCAGCCGCAGCCGGACCGCGTCCACCAGGGCCGCCGTGCGCTGCTCGCGGGCCGTGCGGCCGTACGGGCAGGGCCCGGACCCGTGCCCGGGCTCCGGCGGCCCACCGGGCGGCGGCACGCTCCGCAGCGGCCGGTGCTCCCGCGCACCGCCGCCGCCCGGGCCGGGCGAGCCGCTCCGGAGAACCGTTCTGCGCAGACGGACCATCAGTACACACCTCCCCCGACCGCCGGCACCGGCGGCAGCACTTCGTTCAGGAAGCTCGCGCAGAAGCGCGCGAGCGGACCGCTCTCCCGGCTCCCGGGCGGGACGCCCTTCACCACGTCCTGCGCCAGGCCCGGCTCAGGCTCCAGCTCTCCGGCCAGCGGCAACCGCAGCCCGCGGACGATCTGCCGGGCCGGGAGCCCACCGGCCCGCGCCGGCCGCACCACGGCCCGGACGTCCCCGAGCCGCATCCGGGCCGCCGCCGCGACCCGGTCGGCGGCGGCCACCGCGCGCAGCTCGGCCGAGACCACCAGCAGCGCCAGGTCGGACTGCTCCAGCGCCTGCCCGGCGGCCGCGTCCAGGTGGCGGGGCACGTCGACGACCACCAGCCCGCCGCGCCGTCTGGAGGCGGCCAGCACGCTGCGCATGGCCTCCGGCGGCACCGTCAGGGTGTCGCCGCGGTCCCAGGACAGGCAGGACAGCGCGGAGAGCCGTTTGAGCGCCGGCAGCGCCCTGGCCAGCTCGGCTCCGCTGACCCGCCCGCGGGAGCCGGCCAGATCGGGCCAGCGCAGCCCGCTGACCCGCTCGCCGCCGAGCAGGATGTCCAGGCCGCCGCCCAGCGGATCGCCGTCCAGCAGCATCGTCCGCCGGCCCGCCCGCGCGGCCGTCACCGCCAGCGCGCAGGCCAGGGTCGAGGCTCCGGCCCCGCCGGACCCGCCGAGCACCGCGACGGTGACCGCCGGGCTGCCGACGCCCTCGGCCGCGTCGGCGATCCGGTCGAGCAGCCAGGCCTCGGCGTCGGGCAGGAACAGCACGTGCTCGGCCCCGAGTTGGACGGCTCTGACCCACACCCCGGGGTCGTCCAGGTCCAGCCCGAGCAGCAGCACCCCGCCGCGCCGGCCCAGCCCGGAGCAGTGGACGGCCTGGTCGTCCCCGACCAGGACCAGCGCGGCCCCTTCCCAGAGCTCCCGCGTCGGCGGTGCGCCGCGGACCAGCCTCGGCTCGGTGCCCGCCGCCGCGCAGATCCGCAGCAGGTGCTCGGCCAGGCCTTCGTCCTCGGTGACGACGAGCGGCCCGGCGACCGCGGGGCCCTCGGCGGTGATGTGGTCGGCGATCGGCGTCGACATGGATTCTCCCCTCCGCGCCGCCGACCACCGGGGTGGCCGACGGCGCACGTCGGACGGTTCCGACGACGGCCGCCCGACAGACCTCCGGGGGTGGAAGGGGTGAGGCCCTGTCCGGCGACCGCCGCCGGATATCACGGTGGGGGGAGATCAGGAATCCGTCATCCGAGTTCCGATTGCCTGTGGATAACTCGTGGGCTGTGGAGAAATCGTTCACCCGAGCGGGGGGCTAATCGGCGAAGAATTGACGAAAGGGGGTCACCGAGATGAACCGGCGACCCGTCGCATCCCGTTCGAAGCACTCCCGACCGGTGCTCGACACCTTCCGGAGACCGCTTCCGAGCGGCCCGCGCCACCGATCGGAACCAGCCGTTCGATCCCCGCCGCACATGAGCAAATGGCAACGCAGAGTGACGAAAGTCGATCGCCGGGCCGAGGTGACGACACCCCCTGTAAGCCGCCGGCACGGCGGCGGCGAACGCACCGCGAGGGGCGTTCAAGCCCTGAAAATGGCCCCGGACGTGCGACGACCCCCGCCGGGGGGGAGAGCGGGGGTCGTCTATCCACAGCCCGGCTCGGGGGGGAGGAGCCGGACCGGGTTAGCACGGTCGCGAACGATCCGTGACTTCCATGGTGTACCCGAGCGGCCAGAAACACAAACCCGCACGCCCACGAGTACGCCGAATGGCGGGGTGTTTTGCGGCTCCCTCTATCCTCGGTTCCCGTGGACACCACCGAGAACGCCGACGACTACGCCGACGAGTCCCAGGGCGACACCACCGGGCCCGAAGAGCTCCGCCCGCCCGTTCGCCCTCGACCCGGCGGGCTGCGCACGGCGGCCTTCTTCGACCTCGACAAGACCATCATCGCCAAGTCCAGCGCGCTGGCCTTCAGCCGCCCCTTCTACCAGGGCGGACTGATCAACCGTCGGGCCGTACTGCGCAGCGCGTACGCCCAGTTCGTCTTCCTGGTCGGCGGCGCGGACCACGACCAGATGGAGAAGATGCGCGAGTACCTCTCCGCCCTGACCCGGGGCTGGAACGTCCAGCAGGTCCGCGAGATCGTCGCCGAGACCCTGCACAACCTGATCGACCCGATCATCTACGACGAGGCGGCCTCGCTCATCGAGCAGCACCACGCGGCCGGCCGGGACGTGGTGATCGTCAGCAGTTCCGGCTCCGAGGTGGTCGAGCCGATCGGCCGACTGCTCGGCGCGGACCACGTCATCGCCACCCGGCTCAAGGTCGAGGACGGCTGCTACACCGGCGAGATCGAGTACTACGCCTACGCCGAGAACAAGGCCGCCGCCATCCGGGAGTTGGCCGCCACCGAGGGCTACGACCTGGCCTCGTCCTACGCCTACAGCGACTCCTCCACCGACCTGCCCCTGCTGGAGGCGGTCGGCCACCCGTCGGCGGTCAACCCCGACCGCGCGCTGCGGAAGGAGGCGCAGGCCCGGGACTGGCCGGTGCTGGTCTTCGAGAAGCCGGTGGAACTGCGGCGCCGGCTGCCCGAGTTCTCCGCCCCGAGCGGTTCGGTGCTGACCGCCGTGGCGGCCGGGACGGCGGTGCTGACCGCCGGGGTGATCTGGTACCTCGCCCGCCGGCGCCGCCCCGTCGCCTGAGGCCGTGCCGCCCCGCCCTCCTTGGACAAAACGGTCAACCGGGACAGACTTCTCGTTTCGGGTTCCCCTTTCGCCCGAAACGCGATACAAATGAAGCACGGCCCGCGAGACCCGGTCAGGACCTAAGAGGTCAAACCGACAACGCAGTTCAGGCCCCACGGACCGCACGTACAGATATCCGGGCACCCACATGCAGCCGACCCGCTGTCGGGCCGCCGGACCAGACGAACGGGCAGGATCCCCGTCTGATCGGCACTTCCGGTGCATGCATGGTCACCCGGTATCTGCACCAGCGGCGGCACCCGGCAGGATCAGGTGCCGCCGCATCCTCGTCTTCGCGCACCCTCTTCACGCGCCCCCGCCGAGCGCCCGCGCCCCCTCGTGGGGCGCGGGCCGCCGCGGTCCGACCACTCAGACCATCCCGCGCTGCATCGCCTCGCAGACCGCCGTGCTCTCCCGGACGCCGAGCCGCAGCGCCCGGCCGCAGTGCGCGATCCAGGACGCCATCCCTTCGGGGGTGCCCGCCAGGTAACCGGCCAGGGCCCGGCGGTGGGCGGCGGTGCCGAGCTCCGCCAGGCCGACCTCGGCCGGACAGATCGACTTCGGGTCGAGCCCCTCGGCGATCAGCACGATCCGCTGGGCGGCCCGCGCGATCACGCCGTTGTGACTGCCGAACGGCCGCAGCGCGAGCAGCTCGCCGTGCACCACCGAGGCCACGACGAGGGCCGGCGTGCCCACGCCCTGGCCCTCCGCCCGGGCCACCAGCAGCCGGGAGAGCTGGTCGAGCCGGGCCGCCACCTCCTCCGCGCCCGGAGCGGGCGGCAGCACGGGCAGCGGCCCGTCCACGGCGTCGACCTCGACGCTCTCCACCGGCTCCAGTTCCAGCGGGAACAGCTCCTCGGCGCCCTCGCCGACCCGCCGCGGGCGCCCGGCGGCCGGATCGCCGTCGCCGACCGCGAGCAGGTGCAGCCGGGCCAGCACCTGGAGCGGCGAGTGCCGCCAGATGCTCAGCAGCTGGCCGGCCTCGGCGGCGATCCGCAGGGCCGCGCCGACCGTCCGGGCTTCCGGGTCCGCGCCGAAGTCGCTGCGGCGGCGGACCTCCTCCAGCGGCCAGTCGGCCCCGGCCAGGGCCGCCGACGCACGGGCGCCGCGCAGCGCGGACTCGGAGGTGACCTCGGCCGCGCGGCGGCGCATCACCCGGTGGCCGTAGAGCCGGTCGACGGCCTTGCGCACCTCGGCCACCGCGTCGGGGACCCCGGGGAGCTGGGCCAGCGGGGCGAGGGGATCAGTTCCAGTGCTCACCTACCCGAGGGTAATGAACGGGCCGCCCCTCCCGGAACAGCAACCCCGCATCACCCGTTAGAGGCAATCCTCACTTCCCGCCCACGGCGGAACCCAAACCCCGGCTAGCATGACCACTATCGGAGACGATAACGATTTCCAACTAGGGCCCGCGACGCGCGCACCCTGGGCAGGCGGCCCCGCAGCGAGGGCCCTGAGCGAGAGCCGGAGTCCCCAGATGAAGATCGCCTTCGTCGGCAAGGGCGGCAGCGGGAAGACCACGCTGTCCGCGCTGTTCATCCGCCACCTGGCGGCCATGGGCCGACCCGTCATCGCCGTGGACGCCGACATCAACCAGCACCTGGGCCCCGCCCTTGGGCTGACGGACGATCAGGCCGCCGAACTGCCCCCGCTGGGCGGCCACCTGCCGGAGATCAAGGAGTACCTGCGCGGCAGCAACCCGCTGATCCGCTCCTCCGACGAGATGATCAAAACCACGCCGCCCGGCCGCGGTTCGCGGCTGCTGCGGATCGTCGAGGAGAACCCGGTCTACGCCTCCTGCGCCCGCCCGATCGCCCTGGACGAGGGCTCGGTACGGCTGCTGGCCACCGGTGCGTTCACCGAGGAGGACCTCGGGGTGTCGTGCTACCACTCCAAGGTCGGCGCGGTGGAACTGCTGCTCAACCACCTCCTGGACGGTCCGGGCGAGTACCTGGTGACCGACATGACCGCGGGCTCGGACTCCTTCGCCTCCGGCCTCTTCACTCGCTTCGACCTGACCTTCCTGGTCGCCGAGCCGACCCGCAAGGGCGTCTCGGTCTACCGCCAGTACCGGGACTACGCCCGCGACTTCGGCGTGCAGCTGCGCGTGGTCGGCAACAAGGTGCAGGGCCCGGACGACCTGGCCTTCCTGCGCCGCGAGGTCGGCGGCGACCTGCTCACCACCTTCGGGCAGTCGGACTGGGTGCGCCGCCTGGAGCAGGGCACCGAGCCGCCGCTGAAGTCCCTGGAGCCGGCCAACCGGGCCGTGCTGGAGGAGCTGCGGGTCGAGGCCGACGCGGCGCACGGGCGGCGGGACGCGCGCCGCTACACCGAGCAGGCGGTGCTCTTCCACCGCCGCAACGCGGAGAGCTGGGCCAACTCCAAGGTCGGCATCGACCTCGCGACACAGGTGGACGGGGATTTCGTCCTGGGCGAGCTCGCGGACGACGGCGGGCGCACGGCCCCGGCGGGCGCCCACGCCTGACCCGCACCACCGCAGCCGAACGGGCCGCGGCCTCCCCATCCGGGAGGCCGCGGCCCGTTCGCCATGCCCTGCCCGTGCCCACCCCGGCCCCCACCCCGGCCCCCGGCCCGGCCTGCGGGCCGGAGGATGCCGCGCCCGCTGCCACCAGCAGATTCCCGACCGTTCGACCACCACCCATTGGGGTGAATCAGGGGGTTTTCCGCTTCCCTCCCGGAACCACGCTGTGCAAAGCTTTCATTACCCTCGGTTTACCGAGTCTTGATGGTTCGCCCGGCGGCCCCCGGTGAGACGTCCCGCACCTCGCCCGGAGCCCTGGCGGGCCTGATGGTCAACGCCGGCCGGTAACACCCGCACTCCCCCGCCGCGCCCACGCCATCCCGCCACACCGTCGCGACCCACGACAGCCGATCCGCCCCGGAGCCCCACCCCGGACCCACCACCGGACCTGACTGCGTTCGTTCCCCCGGACAGACGGGAAGACCATGCCCCTCGACATCTCCAGTGCCCCCATCGCCTCCGACACCACCGACCACGCGCCGCCGGGCCAGAGCCCCCGGGTCCGGTGGGCCCAGGACCTCTCCGCGTCCCTGGTGGTCTTCCTCATCGCCGTGCCGTTCTCCCTCGGCATCGCGCTCGCCACCGGCGCCCCGCTCACCGCCGGTCTGGCCGCCGCGGCCGTGGGCGGGATCGTGGTCGGGCTGTTCGGCGGCACACCGCTCCAGGTCAGCGGCCCCTCGGCGGCACTGACGGTGGTCACCACCGGGCTGATCGCCCGGTACGGCTGGCAGGCCACCTGCGCCATCACCATGGCCGCCGGCCTACTCCAACTCCTGCTCGGCGCACGCCGGGTGGCCCGGACGGCACTCGCCGTCTCGCCCGCGATCGTGCACGGCATGCTGGCCGGTGTCGGGATCACCATCGCCATCGCGCAGCTCCACGTCGTCCTCGGCGGCTCCCCGCAGAGCTCCGCGATCGCCGACATCCTGGCCCTGCCCCGCCAGTTGGCGGGCCCGCACCCACCCGCGGTGCTGGCCGGCGCGGTGACCGTGGCCGTCCTGGTCGGCTGGCCCAGGCTCGGCCGACTCCCCGGCCGTGCCGGCGAGTTCGGCGGCCGGCTGGCCAGGGTGCCCGCGCCACTGGCCGGGATCGCGCTGGCCACCGCACTCGTGTTCGCCCTGGACCTGCGGCTCGCCCACATCGAGCTGCCCGCCTGGCGGCCGCAGTCGCTCCTGCCCGCCCTGCCGCACGGCCCGGTCCTCGGGCTGATCGCCGCCGTCCTCACCATCACCGCCGTGGCCAGCGTGGAGTCGCTGCTGTCCGCCGTCGCGATCGACCGGATGTCCCGGCGCACCGGCGACCTCGACCGCGAACTGCGCGGCCAGGGCCTCGCCAACCTGGTGAGCGGACTGGTCGGCGGGCTGCCGGTGGCCGGGGGCGCGGTGCGCAGCACCGCCAACGTGCGGGCCGGCGGCCGGACCAGGTGGGCCTCGGTGCTGCACGGCGTCTGGGTGCTGGCCGCCGCGCTGGCGCTGACCGGCGGGCTGCGCCACATCCCGCTGGCCGCGCTCGGCGCGCTGGTGCTGGTGGTCGGACTGCAGATGGTGAGCTTCGCGCACATCCGCAAGGTGCACCGGCACCGCGAGTTCCCCGTCTACCTGATCACCGTGCTCGGTGTGGTGGCCGCCGGCGTGCTGTGGGGCGTCGCGATCGGCGCCGGCACCGCCATACTGCTCGCCCTCTACCGGCTGACCCGCGCCCACGTGGACGTGGAGAGCGGCCCCGACGGCACGGTCACCGTCCAGACGCACGGGCCGCTCACCTTCACCGCCGTGCCCCGGCTCAGCCGGGCGCTGGCGGGAGTTCCCACCGGGGCCGAGGTCACGGTGGTCCACGACGGCTCCTTCCTGGACCACGCCGCCTACGAGACGCTGCACACCTGGCGGGCCGGGCACCAGGACGCGGGCGGCCGGGTCTCGATGGTGACGCGCCGCCAGGACGACGAGGTGCTCGACCCGGACGGCACCGTGCGCGCGGGCAGTTCGGCGAGCCCGCACCGCTGCCGGGCCTGGACGCCCTGGGTCGGCCACCACTGCATCGAGCAGCAGGAGGACCCGCACGGCCGGCTGCTGGACGGCGTCCGGGTGTTCCAACTGCACACCGCCCCGCTGATCAGGCCGGAACTCGCCAGGCTGGCGCGCGAGGGGCAGACGCCCTCCCAGCTCTTCCTGACCTGCGCGGACTCCCGGATGGTCACCAGCATGATCACCAACAGCGGTCCCGGTGACCTGTTCACCGTGCGCAACGTGGGCAACCTGGTGCCCGCCCCGCACGAACCCGGAGCGGCGGACGACTCGGTGGCCGCCGCGGTGCAGTACGCGGTGGAGGTGCTGGAGGTCCGCTCGATCACGGTCTGCGGCCACTCCGGCTGCGGCGCGATGCAGGCCCTGCTGGACGGCGTGCACGAGCGCCCCGGGCCGCCCACCCCGCTGGCCCGCTGGTTGCGCAACGGCCGCGGCTCGCTGGACCGGCTCCGACGGGCCCCGGCGGAGTTCGCCACCCGGCCCGCGGTGGACGTCGTGGAGCAGCTCTGCATCACCAACGTGGTTCAGCAGCTGGACCAGTTGATGGCGAACCCGGCGGTGGAGCGCCGGGTCGAGGAGGACACCCTGCGGCTGGTCGGGATGTACTTCGACTTCGCGACGGCCCAGGCCTACGTCCTGGACCGGGCCGCCGGGACGTTCAGCCCGGTCGAGGCCCGCACCGGCAAGCGGACGAACGGAATCGAACACCACGCCGATGCCCCCCTCGCAACCGGCCCCGATGTCCAGCCGAACACAGCATCGGCCGAACGGGTGAGGGAGGGAGATCGGGTTCCGGCCGAGGGCAGCGAGGAGGGCCCCCGGCTGGCCGCCTGAGAGCCGGGTCCGTGTCCCCGCCGGGCGGGCCGGGGCACGGGCCCACCCTCCCCCGAACGGCCGTCCGGTCCCACCCTGCGGACCGCGCGGGGGACCGGTCGGCCATCGGTCAAAGGTCTACACCAATTCCCAGGAGCCTCTTGTCAACTGCCCCGTTCGCCTGGTGAGCTGTGCGCTGGGACACACGGGACAATCCCCACGCACGGGAACGCCCCCGATCATGACTCGATGAGGAGTGCGCGTTGAGCAACGAGAGCCTGGCCAACCTGCTCAAGGAGGAGCGGCGCTTCGCCCCGCCGACAGAGCTCGCCGCAGCCGCCAACGTCACCGCGGCCGCGTACGCGCAGGCCTCCGAGGACCGTCTGGGCTTCTGGGCCGAGCAGGCCCGCCGCCTCACCTGGGCCGTCGAGCCGACCGAGACCCTCGACTGGTCCAACCCTCCCTTCGCCAAGTGGTTCGCCGACGGCAAGCTCAACGTCGCGTACAACTGCGTCGACCGCCACGTGGAGAACGGCCTGGGCGACCGGGTCGCGATCCACTTCGAGGGCGAGCCCGGCGACGGCCGCTCGATCACCTACGCCCAGCTCAAGGACGAGGTCTCGCAGGCGGCCAACGCCCTGCTGGAACTCGGCGTCCGCAAGGGCGACCGGGTCGCCGTCTACCTGCCGATGATCGCCGAGGCGGTCATCGCGATGCTCGCCTGCGCCCGGGTCGGCGCCACCCACTCGGTGGTCTTCGGCGGCTTCTCCTCCGACGCCGTCGCCTCCCGCATCCAGGACGCCCAGGCCAAGCTGGTCATCACCGCCGACGGCGGCTACCGCCGCGGCAAGCCCTCCGCCCTGAAGCCGGCCATCGACGAGGCGCTCACCAAGGTCGACGGCGTCGAGCACGTCCTGGTGGTCCGCCGCACCGAACAGGACATCCCGTGGACCGAGGGCCGCGACGTCTGGTGGCACGAGATCACCGCGCGCCAGTCCACCGAGCACACCCCCGAGGCGCACGACGCCGAGCACCCGCTGTTCATCCTCTACACCTCGGGCACCACCGGTAAGCCCAAGGGCATCCTGCACACCTCGGGCGGCTACCTCACCCAGGCCAGCTACACCCACCACGCGGTCTTCGACCTCAAGCCGGAGACCGACGTCTACTGGTGCACCGCCGACATCGGCTGGGTCACCGGCCACTCGTACATCGTCTACGGCCCGCTCTCCAACGGCGCCACCCAGGTCATCTACGAGGGCACCCCGGACACCCCGCACCAGGGCCGGTTCTGGGAGATCGTCCAGAAGTACGGCGTGACGATCCTCTACACGGCACCGACCGCGATCCGCACCTTCATGAAGTGGGGCGACGACATCCCCGCCAAGTTCGACCTGTCCAGTCTGCGGGTGCTGGGCAGCGTCGGCGAGCCGATCAACCCCGAGGCCTGGATCTGGTACCGCGAGCACATCGGCGCCGGCACGTGCCCGATCGTGGACACCTGGTGGCAGACCGAGACCGGCGCCATCATGATCAGCCCGCTGCCGGGCGTCACCGAGACCAAGCCGGGCTCGGCCCAGCGCGCCCTGCCGGGCATCGCGGCCACCGTGGTGGACGACAACGCCGTCGAGGTGCCGAACGGCTCCGGCGGCTACCTGGTGCTCACCGAGCCCTGGCCCTCCATGCTCCGCACCATCTGGGGCGACGACCAGCGCTACATCGACACCTACTGGTCGCGCTTCGAAGGCCGCTACTTCGCCGGCGACGGCGCCAAGAAGGACGACGACGGAGACATCTGGCTGCTCGGCCGGGTGGACGACGTCATGCTCGTCTCGGGCCACAACATCTCCACCACCGAGGTCGAGTCGGCCCTGGTCGGCCACCCCTCGGTGGCCGAGTCCGCCGTGGTCGGCGCGACCGACGCCACCACCGGCCAGGCCATCGTCGCCTTCGTGATCCTGCGCGGCGGCATCACCGAGAGCCCCGAACTGGTCGAGGAACTGCGCGCGCACGTCGGCCGCACCCTCGGCCCGATCGCCAAGCCCAAGCAGATCAAGGTCGTCGGCGAACTCCCGAAGACCCGCTCCGGCAAGATCATGCGCCGCCTGCTGCGCGACATCGCCGAGGGCCGCGAGGTCGGCGACACCACCACCCTGGCCGACAGCACCGTCATGAGTCAGATCCAGGCCCAGCTGCCCTCCCCGGACAACAGCAACGGCAACGGCTGAGCCCACAACGGCAACGGCAACGGCAACAGCTGAACCCACAACACCGGCAACCGTTGAGCCCACAGAACTGACAACGGCCGAGCCCACGGCGCCGGCAACGGCTGAGCGCCACTGAGACGACGGCTGTGCCCAGGGCGGTGATCACCGCCCTGGGCACAGCCGTTTCGTCGGCCGCCATCCGGGCGTCGAGCCGCTGTCGGCGCCGTTCGAGTACGGGGCCGCTGCTCCTCCGGAGTGCGGAACCGGCCCGCAGGGATTAAGTCCTTTGTTAGGACAATCCGGATGTCACCCAACCGTCCCGCTAGACTGCTAAGGACGCATCAAGATCCCTGACGGGAGTCGCGGGCGTCACAGGGCGCGCCGGGAAGTCTGGTCGGCAACTGCACCACCCGTGCATCCGTTGCCGCTCCCAGCCCCAGGAGGTCCCGCGTGACCGACCAGCCGCCCGTCCACGAGCCGACGACCCGCCGCCGGCAGTTCCTCGGCCGGCTGTCACTGCCCGAGCGCACCTTCATCACCGACGCCCTGCGCACCGAGACGGTCGGCGGCGTGCTGCTGCTGGGCGCCGCCGTCATCGCGCTGATCTGGGCCAACGTCTGGCCGCAGGCCTACCAGAGCGTGCTCGACTACACCGTCGGCCCCTCCGCCCCGCTCCACCTCCACCTGTCCCTGGCCACCTGGGCCCAGGACGGCCTGCTGGCGATCTTCTTCTTCGTCGCCGGGATCGAGCTCAAGCGCGAGTTCGTCGCGGGTGAGCTGCGCACGCCCAGTGCCGCGCTGCTGCCCGTGGTCGCCGCCGTCTGCGGGGTGGCGCTGCCCGCGATCCTCTACGCCCTGGTGAACTCCGGCAGCGGCGGGCACCTCGGCGGCTGGGCGATCCCGACCGCCACCGACATCGCCTTCGCGCTCGGCGTGCTGGCCGTGGTCGGCAGCCACCTGCCGTCCGCGCTGCGCGCCTTCCTGCTCACCCTGGCGGTGGTCGACGACCTGATCGCGATCCTGATCATCGCGATCTTCTACAGCCACGGCATCAAGTTCTGGGCGCTCGGCCTCGCCTTCGTCGGGCTGGCGCTGTTCTGGTTCCTGCACCGGCGCGGCGTCCACGGCTGGTACCTCTTCGTGCCGTTGGCCTTCGTGACCTGGGCGCTGATGCACGAGAGCGGCATCCACGCCACGGTGGCGGGCGTCGCGATGGGCCTGATGCTGCGCTGCCACCGGGAGGGCGACGAGCAGCACTCCCCCGGCGAGCACATCGAGCACCTGGTCCGCCCGCTCTCGGCCGGTCTCGCCGTACCGCTGTTCGCGCTGTTCTCGGCCGGAGTGGCCGTCTCCGGCCCGAAGCTGCGCGAGGTGTTCACCCAGGCCGCCCCGCTGGGCATCGTGATCGGCCTGCTGGTCGGCAAGTCGGTGGGCGTGTTCGGCGGCGCCTGGCTGACCGCCCGGTTCACCAGGGCCGAACTGAACCCGCGGCTCAAGTGGGCCGACATGGTCGCGGTCTCGGTGCTCGCGGGCATAGGTTTCACCGTCTCGCTGCTGATCAGCGAGCTGGCCTTCCCGGACGACCCGGCGCTCGCCGCCCGGGCCAAGACGGCGGTGCTGGTCGGCTCGGTGCTCGCCGCGGTGGTCGCCACCGTCCTGCTGAAGCTGCGCAACCGGCACTACCGCGAGCTGTGCGAGGAGGAGGACCGGGACGTGGACGGGGACGGCATCCCCGACATCTACCAGGAGGACGACCCGGCCTGGCAGGCGAGGGCCGGAGAGTCGGCCCGCCCCACGACCGGCGAGGAGCGCGGCTCCGGCACCGGCCGCCAGGGGCGGCCCGGACACCCCGGCTGAGGCTCCGGAGCGCCCCCGATGGCCGGGACACATCCCTCCGCCGGGGCCCCGGAGTGGTGTCCGACTGACCGGTAGAGGCATGATTCTGAGCTGTCGACAACCCACAGACGCCTCCGGACCCCCCACCGGCCCCGGAACCGCACACCCGCGGCGGCGTCACGCCGCACAGCCGCAGAGGAGAACCGCTGATGCCCGCAGGAGCCGCAGACCCGTCCAGCAACGGCCGGGCGCCCTACGAGGGCGAGCGTTCGGTGGGGCAGCTGTTCGCGGCGGCCACCGCCGACCTGTCCGCGCTGGTCCACGACGAGATCGCGCTCGCCAAGGCCGAGATCCGGGCGGACGTCAAGCGCGGCGTCTCCGGCGGCGTCTCGCTGATCGTCGCCGGTGTGGTGGCGCTGTTCTCCATCCCGATGCTGAGCGCCGCGGCGGCCTTCGGCATCCACGCGCTGGGCCTGGCGCTGGGCTGGTCCTTCCTGATCGTGGCGGGCGCCTACCTGCTGCTCGCGGTGCTGCTCGGGATGCTGGCCTGGCGCTCGTTCAAGAAGATCGAGAAGCCGGTGCGCACCATCGAGGGCGCCCAGAAGACCGCCGACGTGCTGAAGAACGCCCGGCCGCGTCCGGCCACCCAGGAGGAGATCGACCGGGCCTTCGGCCGCATCCCGTAACCGACCCCGTGGCGGCGGGCACCGGACCCGCCGCCACGAGTGCCGGGCGCGTGTCCGGCGAGCGGATGTGACACGCTCTCGGTATGCCGCTTGACCAGACGCCCGTGCCCGCGCAGCCGTCCCCCGACTCCGGTGCCAACCCCGGTGCCGGCTCCGGCGCCGACTCCGATGCCGGACTCACCCCCGAAGGCCCCGCGGGACCCGAAGTCCCCGGCACCGCCCCCGAGGGAACCGGCCCGGCACCCGTGCGGGGGGCCGAACGGGAACCCGTCGAAGCGGCCTCCTCCGGGAACCCGGCCGCCGGCGGCGAGGAGGCCTGGAGCGTCCGGCAGACCGGCCCGTGGACGCACCGCGACCTCGCGGCCAACGGCGCCCGCTTCCACATCGCCGAGCTGGGCTCCGGCCCGCTGGTGCTGCTGGTGCACGGCTGGCCCGAGTACTGGTGGGCCTGGCGCCACCAGCTGACCGCGCTCGCCGAGGCCGGCTACCGGGCGGTGGCGCTCGACCTGCGCGGCATCGGTGGCAGCGACCGCACCCCGCGCGGGTACGACCCGGGCAACCTCGCCCTGGACATCACCGGAGTGATCCGCTCGCTCGGCGAACGCCGGGCGCACCTGGTCGGGCACGCCTCCGGCGGCACCCTGGCCTGGGTGGCGGCCGTGATGCGACCGTCCGTCATCCAGAGCCTGACCGTCGTCTCCGCCGCGCACCCGCGGGACCTGCGCCGGGCGCTGCTGACCGACCGCCGGCAGTTCGCCGCCTTCGAGCACGTGCTGGGCTTCCAGCGGCCGTGGATACCGGAGCGCCGCCTGGTGGCCGACGACGCCGAGCTGGTCGGCCGCTACCTGACCTCCTGGACCGGTCCGAACGGCCTGGACGAGGCCGCGGTGCACGCGTACCGGCAGGCGATCCAGATCCCCAGCACGGCGCACTGCTCGATCGAGCCGTACCGCTGGCTGCTGCGCTCGATGGCCCGGCCGGACGGCATCCAGTTCGCCCGGCGGATGAAGAAGCCGATCAGCGCGCCGACCCTGCACGTCCAGGGCGCGGCGGACCCGGTGCTGCTGTCGCACACCGCGCTCGGCGGCGGCGAGTACGTGGCGGCGCCGTACCGCTGGCGGCTGCTGCCGGGCGTCGGGCACTTCCCGCACGAAGAGGTGCCGGAGGAGTTCACCGCCGAGTTGCTGGACTGGGTCGGCCGCCACAAGGAGTGACGCCGGACGCGACGGGCGCAACGGACGCAGCCACGCGCAGCGGACGCAGCCGGCCGGCCCCAGCCCGACCCGGTCGCACGCAACCGGATCCGGTCGCACCCGGCCGGCCCCGGCCGCACGCGTCCGAACGCGTCCGAACGTGCGGTCGACCGGAAGGGCCCTTGGACCCAACTCCCTTACATTGTCGCTCATATGACAATCGCATAGGCCAATTTCGAAGGAGTCCGGGCGGTTACCTCCACCGGCCCAGGGGCATCCCTTCCGGTATGAGTTGGATGCCCGAAAGCGGCGGCGCCCCGCGCGGCCGACGTCACAACAGCCCCCAGCGCTCCGCCCACCGGCCCGACCGGGCGGACGACCTCGGCTTCGACGGCCCCGACGGCCGCCGGCACACGGAACGGCGGCAACTCGGCATCCCCCGCATCCTCGGCCGGCGCGCCCGCTGGGTGGGCGCACGACTGCGGCGCGAGACCTGAGGCCTCGCGCCGCCCCGCATCGACCAGTGCGCCAAGCCCCCGGCCCCCGGGCGGCCCGTTCAGTTCACGATCGTCGGCGACAGCGCGGTGAACCAGAGCAGGACGAAGGTCGCCACCGACATGATCGGCACCAGCACCTTGGTCTCGACGCTGTTGCCGCTGCGCTTGATCAGCACGACCTCGTAGCGCTCCTTGTGCGGCCAGAGCAGCGGTGCGCCCTTCTTGGTCAGGCAGTCGCCGAGCAGGTGCGCCAGCGTGCCCAGGGCCACCGCGTACGGCAGCCAGCCCGGCGAGCTGGGCATCCAGGTGTTCATCCCGAAGGTGCCGAGCGCGGCTAGGCCGATGACGGTGATCCAGGCCTCCGGGCCGTCGCCCGGCGGGCAGAGCCGCAGGGCCCGGATGGCGAGCGCGAGGAGGAAGAAGGTCAGCCCGAGGGTGAAGTTGCGGCCCAGGTAGGTGACCCCGGCCCAGGTGCCGCCGCCCATCAGCGCGACGAACAGCAACGAGTGGGTGGCGTGCCGGTGGCCGCCGGAGACCCAGGCCACCAAGCGGCAGAGCACCTTGGAGACGGGGCCGAGGAAGTTGGCGATCGAGCCGTCGTGGTGGTCGAGGTCCGGCAGCAGGGCCGCGCCCGCGCACAGCACCGTGCCCATCAGTATGTCCGCCGGCTGCAGGGTGGTGTGCAGCAGCAGCGGGGGCAGGAAGGGAGCCGAGGCCGCGTACAGCATCGCCCCGCTCACCGCGTGCGAGTGACCCATCATCGGAGTGCCACGACCTCCCGTCGGGCCCACGCCGGGACGGCGCCCGGTTGAGCCGAACGGGTGAGCGCGGCCGACGCTACCAGGGCTACCTGACGGGGCGACGGATATCGCACGGACCGGCCCGGCGCGCCCGTCGGGCCACCGCCGGGCCACCGCCGGGCCACCGCCGGGCCACCGCCGGAGCGGAACCCATCAGCACCATGCCCGCCCGAACCGCACCCACCCGCACCCGCCCACCCGAACCGCACCCACCCGCACCACGCCCGCCGGAACGGCACCCGTCAGAGCGCGCACCCCTGGGTGTCCACCCGCGCGGTCGCTGCGCCGCCCTGCTCGACGTCCTCGCGCACCTCGGCCGCGGTCAGCACGTACCCGGTGTCCGCGCTGTCCAGCGACTTGGCGAAGACCACGCCGTACACCTCGCCGTCCGGGGTGAGCAGCGGGCCGCCGCTGTTGCCCTGCCGGACCACCGAGCGCACCGAGTAGACGTCGCGGACCACCTGGCCGCGGTGGTAGATGTCCGGGCCGTTGGCCTGGATCCGGCCGCGGATGCGGGCCGGCTGGACGTTGAAGGCGCCGTTCTCCGGGAAGCCGGCCACGATCGCGCTGTCGTTGGTCTTCGCCTCGCCGGCGAAGGCCAGCGCGGGCGCGTTCAGCTTGGGCACGTCCAGGACGGCGATGTCGCGCTGCCAGTCGTAGCGGACCACCGTCGCGTCGTACAACTGGCCGATCCCGCCGATCTGCACGGTCGGCTCGTTGACCCCGCCGACCACGTGGGCGTTGGTCATCACCCGGTGCGGGGCGAAGACGAAGCCGCTGCCCTCCAGGGTCTTGCCGCAGGAGGTCGCCGTGCCGACCACCTTGACCAGGCTCTGCTTGGCCCGCGCCACCGCCGGGCTGGCGGCGAGCGCCGGGTCGGGGCTGTCGACCTGGGTGATCGGCTCGTGCTCGAAGGGGTTGAACACCTGCGGGAAGCCGTTGCGGGCGAGCACCTTGGAGAAGTCCGAGAACCAGTTCGGCGCGTCGCCGGGCAGCGCGTTCTGCACCCCGCCGAGGACCGCCGAGGAGCGCACCTGCTTGGAGACCGTCGGCAGCGAGGCCCCGGCCAGCGCCGAACCGATCAGCCAGGCCACCAGCAGCATCGAGACGACGTTCACCACCGCGCCGCCACTCGCGTCCAGTACCCGGGCCGGGCGGCGCCCGATGTGTCCGCGCAGCTTCCAGCCGAAGTGCGCGGTGATCGCCTGGCCGATCGCGGCGAGGACGATCACCACCACGACCGCCACCACCGAGGCCGTGGTGCCCGGGCCGATGTGATCGAGCACCAGCAGCGGCAGCAGTTCGACGGCGAGCAGGCCGCCGCCGAGGAAGCCGACCAGCGAGAGCACGCCGACCACGAAGCCCTGCCGATAGCCCGACACGGCGAATGCCACGGCCGCGGCGATCAGCAGCACATCCAGGACGTTCACTCGGACACCCTCCCACGGTCCGCCCGCCGCACGCGCCGGCGGTCGGTCACGAAGCGTCGGCGTCGCCGCTCGACAGCACCCGGGAGTGTTCGAGGTCTCCCTGGACCAGGGCCAGCGCGTCGTCCGAGAGGTCGACGATCCGGGACGGGTCCCAGGGCAGCTCCAGGCCGCTGTGGTGCATCACCCGGTCGATCACCCCGGCGGTGAAGCCCCAGACCAGCCGCCCGGCGACCGTGAAGGCCGGCCCGATGTGCCCCGACGGGTGGCGCAGCCGCACCCGGTTCTCCGGGTCCGCCAGCTCCGCGATCGTGACTCGGAACACCGCGCCGGTCTCGGCCGTGTCCACCGGGCGCACCGGCGACTCCTCGCGCCACCAGCCGAGCACCGGGGTCACCACGAAGCCGCTCACCGGGATGTACAGCCGGGGCAGCTCCGCGAACACCTGCACCCCGGCCGGGTCCAGGCCGGTCTCCTCCCATGCTTCGCGCAGCGCCGCCGCGATCGGGCCCGGGCCGTTCGGATCGCCGTCCTCCGGGTCCAGCACACCGCCCGGGAAGGACGGCTGTCCGGCGTGCGAGCGCAGCGAGCGGGCCCGCTCGATCAGCAGCAGGTCCGGGCCCTCCGGCCCCTCGCCGAACAGCATCAGCACGGCCGCCGGCCGGCCGCCCTCGGGCGGCGGCAGGAAGCGGCTCAGCTGCTCCGGCAGCACCCGCTCGGCCGCTTCCCTGACCGGCTCCAGCCAGGTCGGCAGCCCGTCGGCCTCGACGCCCCGCGCGACTCCCCCGGCCTCCGGCCCCAGCTGCCCGCACCGCCCGCTCATGCGTCCACCGCCAGGTCCGCGACCCGTCCGTGGTGGTCGGCGGCGTCCGCGCGGGCGGCCGCCTCACCGGGGAAGTCGGCCGGCGGCCGCAGCCGCTGCCCGGGCTGGCCACCCATCTCGTACTTCAACAGCTTGCGTGCCTTCTCCGGGTCGGTCTCCCCCTCGCCGTACGAGGGGCAGAGCGGCGCGATCGGGCAGGCGCCGCAGGCGGGCTTCTGGGAGTGGCAGATCCGGCGGCCGTGGAAGACCACCCGGTGCGAGAGCATCGTCCACTCCGACTTCGGGAAGATCTCGGCGACGGCCGCCTCGACCTTCACCGGGTCCTCCTCGGTGGTCCAGCCGAACCGCCGGGCCAGCCGCCCGAAGTGGGTGTCCACGGTGATGCCGGGGACCCCGAAGGCGTTGCCGAGGACGACGTTGGCGGTCTTGCGGCCGACACCGGGCAGGGTCACCAGGTCGGCCAGCCGGCCGGGGACCTCGCCGCCGAACTCGTCGCGCAGCGCTGCCGAGAGGCCCAGGAGCGACTTCGCCTTGTTCCGGAAGAAGCCGGTCGGGCGGATGATCTCCTCCAGCTCCTCCGGGTTCGCCGCCGCCATGTCCTCCGGCGTCGGGTACTTCGCGAACAGCGCCGGGGTGGTCTGGTTCACCCGCAGGTCGGTGGTCTGCGCCGACAGCACGGTGGCCACCAGCAGTTGGAACGGGTTCTCGAAGTCCAGCTCCGGATGCGCGTACGGGTACAGCTCCGCCAGCTCGCGGTTGATCCGCCGGGCCCGCCGCACCATCGCCAGGTGCGATTCCGGCTTCCTCGGCTTCACCGCCGCCTTCTTCGCCACCGGCTTCTTCGCCGCGGCCTTCCGGACCTTGCTCTCTGCCATGCACGAAGGCTACGCCGACCGGCGGACCGCGCGCGGCCGATCAAGCACGGAAACCGGCTCTGGCAAGGCCTGTTGTCTCATGAAGTCCGCTCGTGGCCGTCACCTGACAGGGGGAGAGTACGGATGATCAGGGTCCTGCTGACAGAGGACACGAGCATGGTCCGCGGCGCGCTGACGGCCCTCCTCGCGTACGAGGAGGACCTGGAGGTCGTCGCCGACGTGGAGCGCGGGGACGAGGTGGTGCCGACCGCCCTGGAGGTGCGCCCGGACGTCGCGGTGCTCGACATCGACCTGCCCGGACTGGACGGGCTGCGGGCGGCGGCCGAACCGCACGAGAAGCTCCCCGGGTGCCGGACGCTGGTCCTCACCGGACTGGTGCGCCCCGCCCACCTGCGCGCTGCCTTCGCCGCCCGCGCGCTCGGGTTCCTCGGCAAGGACGCCCCGGCGCGGGAGCCGGCCGCGGCGATCCGCCGGGTGGCGGCCGGCGAGCGCGTCGTCGACCCGGAGCCGGCACTGGCCGCGTACGCCCGCACCACGAGCGTAGTTTCCCGTCCGGGCCGCCTCGTTGACGCGCGGTCAGGGCACCGACGGGCTCAGCCCAGGGTGCTGCCGATCGTCCCTTCCAGGCTGTTCAGCAGGCCACTGAGGGCCTCGGCGAGCCGGTCCAGCTCGGCGGGGGTGAGTCCGGCCAGCAGGGCGCGGTCGTGGGTGACGAGTTCCTGGATCAGGCCGTCCACCAGCGTCCGGCCGTCCTCGGTGAGCGCGAGGTGGGCGACCCTGCGGTCCCGGTCGTCGGTGCGGCGGCTGACCAGGCCGCGCTCCTCCAGCAGCCGCAGGCGCTTGGTGACGGCGGCGCCGGAGGCGAAGCTCTCCCGGGCCAGCTGGGTGGGGGTCAGCTCACGGTCCAGGCGGCGCAGGGCGCCGAGGATGTCGAACTCGGCGCGGGTGAGGCCTGCCCGGGTGAGCGGGTCGGGGGTCTGCTGGAGCAGCGCGGCGCAGCGGTTGATCCGGCCGAGGACGGCGATCGGGCCGGTGTCCAGCCCCGGGTAGGCCCGCTCCCACTGGCGCAGCACACCTGCGACGACGTCCTCCACGTACGCTGCTCCCGTTCTGCGGCCTGCCGGTCGGCTTCGATCCTAGGCCGTGCCCGGCAGGGCCTGGGCGGTGCCCAACCGGGCCCGGGCCGTGTCCGGCAGGCCCGGGCCGTGATCCGGCGGGCCCGGCCGGCCCCGGCTTTCCAGCAGGGCGGCCAGCAGGCGGTGGGCCCGCTCCTCGGTGGCGGTGGCGCGCTGGTGCGGGAGGGCGGGCCGGCGCCACTCTCCGGCGGCGGTGTCGGTGGCCTCCCGCAGCTCCAGCAGAGCCGCCGCGAGGCCGGTGCGGGCGGCGAGGGCCTCCGGGACACTCGCGACCGGGACCGCAGAACCAGGCGAGGCGGCAGAGCCGGCGGAGGCCACGGAACCGGCGGAGCCGGCGGAGGCCGCGGAGCCGGCGCGGACGGCGGCCGACGCGCGGCGGCCGGCCGCTTCCGCTCGGGCCAGGGCGCTGGTCAGCCGGGCCGCGGTGCGGCGGTTGGTGACCAGCAGGCAGGCCGCGAGACCGGCGAGCGCCCCGACGCAGGTGTCCAACCAGCGGTCGGCGACCAGCGCCCCGGCCGGCTGCGGGCCCGCGAACTCCGTCATCAGCAGCGCCAGCGGGGTGACGAAGACCGTCGCCAGCCAGTAGCTGCGGGCGATCGTCGCCTCCGCGCCGAAGTTGCAGAGCAGCCCGAGCCCGATCAGCGCCACCGGGCCCGAGTGCGCGAGGGGCAGCGCGGCGGTGAACAGCAGCAGGCCGAGCAGGTTGCCCAGCACCCGCTGCAGCGCGCGCTGCCAGGACAGCGTGCTGTTGGCCTGGAACACCGAGGCCGCGGTGACCACCGCCCAGTACGGCCGGCCGACGCCGAGCGCCAGCGAGAGCCATCCGGCGCCGGCGCAGCCGACCGCGACCCGCAGCGCGATCGGCAGCAGCGCGGAGCCGGGCCGCAGCGCCCGCCGGAGCGGTGGCCGGGGGCCGGGCCGGCGGGCGGCCGGCTCGGCCGCCTCCGCCGCGGTGAGGTCGGGCGACGGCAGCGGACGGTGGCGCCGCAGGTCGCGGGCCAGGTCGAGGTACCGCGCGGCGTCCTCGGGCCGGGCCGGTCCGGCCAGTGCGGCCTCCGCGTGCACCAGCAGCCGCTCGAGCGCGTCGCCGAGGGCGCGCCGCCGGGACGGGGCGGAGAGCGCGAGACCCTGCCAGGCGGCCTCGACCGCGCCGACCAGGGCGGTACGGGCGGCGGCGTCCGGTCGGCCGGGCTCGGTGCGCAGCAGCCGGGCGGCGGCCTCCAGGGCGCGGGCGGTGGCGATCCGCTCGGGCCCGTACGGGCGCACCAGGGCCGGGGCCATGCAGACCAGCCAGGCCAGCGCGGCACCGAGCGCGGTGAGCGCCAGGTGCGGCGGGACGTCGGCGAGCCGCTGCGGGACGAAGGCGCAGCTGGCGGTGGTGAAGGTGATGATCAGGGCGCCGGGCGGACCGACCCGGGCGGCGTCGCAGAGCAGCTTGTGCAGGGCGGCGAGCACCGCCGTCACCGCGACCAGGACGGCGGCGTCGCGGGTGAGCGCGGCGGCGGTGAGGGCGGCGCCGGTGCTGAGTACGGTGCCGAGCAGCACGCCGGCCAGCATCCGGGCCCGGGCCCGGTACGGCAGGCCGTGTCCGTACAGCGCGCCCAGGCCGCCGGCCGAGGTGTAGAGGGCGAGGTCGAGTCGGCCGAGACCGAGCAGGGTGAGGTTGAGCGCGCCGAGGGTGACCACGGCGCTGAGCGCGGGCTTGTGCCAGCCGTCCCCGGCCGGACCGACCCGAAGTGCCTGGCGGAGCTGGGCGGTTGTGACCATGGAAAAAAGATTAGCAGGTAATTTACCCGTGAAACATATGGCCGGGACACGCCCGTGCGACGACGGCCGATTCCCCGTTCGAGAGAAGCGGACAGGCGTTCGGTCGACAGGCGCCCCGGCGGCCCTCCGGCCGGGCCCGCCCGGTGACCGCCCGGTACGAATGGCCCCGCACGGCACACCTCGGCACACCCCCTCCTCATATGATCGGAGCGACATGCGCCATGCTTGGTGATGCAGAACACTGAACGGAACTTGCGCCGGACGGCCCACCCGCCGTACGGCCGAGAAGGAGGAAGCACGTGGACGACGTTCTGCGGCGCGCCGCACTCTTCGCGGCACTCGACGACGAACAGGCCGGCGAGCTGCGCGCTTCCATGACCGAGGTCACCCTCGCCCGTGGGGAGTCGCTGTTCCACGAGGGCGACCCGGGCGACCGGCTGTACGTCGTGGCGGAGGGCAAGGTGAAGCTGCACCGTGCCTCGCCGGACGGCCGCGAGAACATGCTCGCCGTGCTCGGCCCCAGCGAGATGATCGGCGAGCTGTCGCTCTTCGACCCGGGCCCGCGCACCGCGACCGCCAGCGCGCTGACCGAGGTCAAGCTGCTGGGCCTCGGCCACGGTGACCTCCAGCCCTGGCTGCACGCCCGCCCCGAGGTCTCCATCGCGCTGCTGCGGGCCATCGCCCGCCGCCTGCGCCGCACCAACGACGTGATGTCCGACCTGGTCTTCTCCGACGTGCCCGGTCGCGTCGCCAAGGCCCTGCTGGACCTCTCCCGCCGGTTCGGCGTGCAGTCCGAGGAGGGCATCCACGTCGCCCACGACCTCACCCAGGAGGAGCTGGCCCAGCTGGTCGGCGCCTCCCGCGAGACGGTCAACAAGGCGCTCGCCGACTTCGCCGGCCGCGGCTGGCTGAAGCTGGAGGCCCGCGCGGTGGTGCTGCTGGACGTCGAGCGGCTGTCGCGCCGCTCGCGCTGACGCCCGCGAACGCGGAAGGGCCCGTCCGGTCTCCGGACGGGCCCTTCCGCGTTCGGCTGCCCGTTCCCGGGCTCAACGGATCACTCGGCGGACGGGATCAGCCCGTGCTCCTCCAGGTAGTCCAGCTGGGCCCGCACCGACAGCTCCGCGGCCGGCCAGAGCGCCCGGTCCACGTCGGCGTAGACCCGGGCCACCACCTCGGCCACGGACCGGCAGCCCGCCTCCACCACGGTCTCCACCTGGGCGAGCCGGGCGGCCCGGTGGGCGAGGTAGAAGTCGACGGCGCCCAGCGCGTCCCCGAGCACCGGGCCGTGGCCGGGCAGCACGGTCCGCACGCCGTGGTCGGAGGCCATGGTGTGCAGCCGGCGCAGCGAGTCCAGGTAGTCGCCCAGCCGTCCGTCGGGGTGCGCGACCATCGTGGTGCCGCGGCCGAGCACGGTGTCGCCGGTGAGCACCGCGCCGTCGTCCGGCAGGTGGAAGGTCAGCGAGTCCGAGGTGTGCCCCGGGGTGGCCACCACCCGCAGGTCCAGCCCGCCGACGTCCAGGCGCTGGCCGCCCACCAGGCCCTCCGAGCCCAGCCGGTGCGCCGGGTCCAGGGCCCGCACCTCGGAGCCGGTCAGCTCGGCGAAGCGGGCCGCGCCCTCGGAATGGTCGGCGTGGCCGTGGGTGAGCAGGGTCAGCGCGATCCGCTTCCCCTGCTGTTCCGCGACGTCGATCACCCGGCGCAGGTGGCCCTCGTGCAGCGGGCCCGGGTCGATCACCACCGCGAGGTCCGAGCCGGGCTCGGAGAGCAGCCAGGTGTTGGTGCCGTCCAGCGTCATCGGCGACGGGTTCGGCGCCAGCACGCACAGCGCCCGAGGGGTTGCCTCGCCGCCGACGGCGGCGGCGGGGTCGCCCGGCAGGAGTCCGCTCACCGGCCGCCTCCGCCGTCTCGGTGCAGCGCCCTCAGCGGCAGCACCCGGACGAGGGCGCGCTGCGCCACCTCGACGAACGGGACCTGGCTCTCGCAGGAGGGGTCACGGGGAGTCAGACGACGGGCGGGCATCTCGGGCGCCGTCCGGCGAGCCACGTCGTTGTGGGTCATCGGGCGTCGGTCCTTTCTCTGCGTCGGTACGGGTCGGTACGGGAAGGTCATGTCCTGCGGGTCGTACAAGCGGTACGAGCGGTACGAGCGGTACGAGCGGTACGAGCGGTACGAGCGGTACGAGCGGTACGGGGGCCGTGGGTGGCCCCACTCGGTGGAACGGTCAGGAGCCCTCCGGGAACTCCCCGTCCACGGTCAGCTCCTCGTGACCGGGCCACCGGACCGTCAGGCGGTCGCCGCGGATCTCGGCCCGGCCGAGGACCGGCGCCAGCGGGCGGTCGACGGCCGCGGCCAGGGCCTCGGCCACGGTCCGGGCCGACGACAGCTCGCGCAGCACCGTCACGGTCGGCGGCATCATGCCGAACCGGCCCTCCCGGTGGCCGCGCACCGCCTCGGCGGGGGTCAGCCAGGCGACCCGGTCGGCCTCGCCGACCTTCAGGGCCGCGCGCTGCCCGGCCGGCAGCGCGGCGACGAAGAACCAGGTGTCGTAGCGCCGTTCCTCGAACTCGGGGGTGATCCAGCGGGCCCAGCCGCCCAGCAGGTCGCTGCGCAGCACCAGGCCGTGGTCCCGGAGGAATTCGGCGAAGGACAGCTCGTGCGCCTCCAGCGCGGCCCGCTCGGCGGACCAGTCGCGCGGCGCGGCGACGCTGTCGTCGTCCGGGCCGGCCAGCAGCACGCCGGCCTCCTCGAAGGTCTCCCGGACGGCCGCGCAGACCACCGCCCGCGCCGTCCGGGTGTCCACCCCGAGCCGCCGCGCCCACTCCTCGGGCGCCGGCCCGGCCCAGCCCGGCTCGACCTCGGCGTCCCGGGGGTCCACCCCGCCGCCGGGGTAGGCGTACATCCCGGCCGCGAAGGCCATCGAGGTGCGCCTGCGCAGCAGGTAGGCCTCCGGCCCCTCGGCGGCGTCGCGCAGCAGCACGACGGTCGCGGCGGGCCTGGGCACCGGCGGGGTCACCGCGCCGGATGCGACCGCCCGGATCCGGGCGGGCCAGCCGGGCGGCATCGGCCGCGTCGTCGCTCGATGGTCCATGCCCGGATGCTAGGGCGTGTCCGACGATTCCCGCCAGGCTCACGAGTCGACCGGACACACTCCGGCCACACGCGGAGGCGGGGCCGGACGGACCCGGCCCCGCCTCCGCGATCGGGTTCAGACGGACTTGACGCGCACCACGAGCTCGACCTCGACCGGGGCGTCCAGCGGCAGCACCGCGACGCCGACGGCGCTGCGGGCGTGCACGCCCGCGTCGCCCAGCACCGTGCCGAGCAGCTCGCTGGCGCCGTTGACGACGGCCGGGACACCGATGAAGTCGGGGGCGGCGGCGACGAAGCCGACGACCTTGACGACCCGCTCGATCCGGTCGAGGTCACCGATCACGGACTTCACGGCGGCCAGGGCGTTCAGCCCGCAGATCTGCGCGAGGTCCTTGGCCTCCTCCGGGGAGACCTCGGCACCGACCTTGCCGGTGGTCGGCAGCTTGCCGCCGACGACCGGGAGCTGGCCGGAGGTGAACACGAGGTCGCCGGAGTGCACGGCCGGCACGTAGGCGGCGACCGGGGCGGCCACCGGAGGCAGGGTCAGGCCCAGCTCGGCGAGCTTCTCCTCGACCTTGCTCATGCGTTCTTCTCCCGCTTGAAGTAGGCCACCAGCTGCTCCGGGTTCGGGCCGGGCACGACCTGGACGAGCTCCCAGCCGTCCTCGCCGAAGTTGTCCAGGATCTGCTTGGTGGCGTGCACCAGCAGGGGCGCCGTCATGTATTCCCACTTGGTCATGGCCAGACTCTAGACGAGCCGTCGCGGCGAACGGCGACGCCGGCCGCGGAGCGTGTGAGGTGGGGCACAAAGAGGGCATGATCGGGCCTGACGGCCCAGGTGCTCCGGGCATCCGGTGCGCTCCCTGGTTACCCTCGCGGGAGGGCACCCTGGTGAGGGGCACCCTCGTCAGGAGGGGACGCCCGTAGGACGGAGACGGACGGAGACGGAGCGTGGCACGCACCCCCGGCCAGGCGGCCCGGCGCGATCCCGACTGGGAGGGCGTCCGGCTGCACGTGGTCAGCGGCAAGGGCGGCACCGGGAAGACCACGCTGGCCGCGGCACTGGCCCTGGCGCTCGCCGCCGACGGCGGCCGGGTGCTGCTGATCGAGGTCGAGGGCCGCCAGGGCGTCGCCGAACTGTTCGGGATCGCCGCGCTCCCGTACGAGGAGCGCCGGATCGCCTCCGTCTCCCGCGCCCAGCTGGGGCTGGCCGCCGGGGAGGGCGGGCCCGGCGAGGTCTTCGCGCTGGCGATCGACACCGAGCTGGCGCTGCTGGAGTACCTGGAGATGTTCTACAAGCTCGGCCGGGCCGGGAAGGCGCTCCAGAAGGTCGGCTTCGTCGACTTCGCCACCACCATCGCGCCCGGTGTGCGGGACGTCCTGCTCACCGGCAAGGCCTGCGAGGCGACGAGGCGCAAGGACCCGGACGGCCGGCGGCGCTACGACGCGGTGGTCATGGACGCCCCGCCGACCGGACGGCTGACCAGGTTCCTGAACGTCAACGCCGAGGTCGCCGGGCTGGCCCGGATCGGCCCGATACACACCCAGGCGCAGGCCGTGATGCGGGTGCTGAAGTCGCCGGAGACCGCGGTGCACCTGGTCACCCTGCTGGAGGAGATGCCGGTGCAGGAGACGGTCGACGGCATCGGGGAGCTGCGCGAGGCGAAGCTCCCGGTCGGCGGGGTGATGGTCAACATGGTCCGGCCGCCGGTGCTGGACGCGGCGGCGGTGGCCGCGGTGGACGGGAACCACCGCGAGGAGGTCGCCGCGGCGCTCGGCGAGGCCGGGCTCGGCGGCCGCACGCGCACCGGGGAGAAGGTCCGGGCGGCGGTGGAGCCGCTGCTCGACCCCTTGCTGGCGCAGGCCAGGGAGCACGCCGAGCGGGTCGAGCTGGAGCGCGCGCAGCGCGCCGACATCCAGCAGCTGCGCCTGCCGACGTACGAGCTGCCGCTGCTGGGCGAGGGCGTGGACCTCGGCGGGCTGTACCGGCTGGCGGGCGAACTGAAGCGGCAGGGGGCGGCATGACCACGAACAGCGGGGTGCGGAGCACCGGGCGGCGGCTCGCCGTGGACGAGCTGATCGACGACCCGAAGACGAGGATCATCGTCTGCTGCGGCTCCGGCGGCGTCGGCAAGACCACCACCGCCGCGGCGCTCGGCCTGCGGGCGGCCGAACGCGGCCGCAAGGTCGTGGTGCTGACCATCGACCCGGCCCGCCGGCTCGCCCAGTCGATGGGCCTGACCGAGCTCGACAACACCCCACGGGTGGTCAAGGGGGTCACCGGAGACGGAGAGCTCCAGGCCATGATGCTGGACATGAAGCGGACCTTCGACGAGGTCGTGCTGGCCCACGCCGAGCCCGAGCGGGCCAAGGCGATCATGGCGAACCCGTTCTACCAGTCCCTGTCGGCCGGCTTCGCGGGCACGCAGGAGTACATGGCGATGGAGAAGCTCGGGCAGCTGCGCGCCGCCGAGGAGTGGGACCTGATCGTCGTGGACACCCCGCCGTCCCGCTCGGCGCTGGACTTCCTGGACGCGCCCAACCGGCTCGGGTCCTTCCTGGACGGCCGGGTGATCCGGATCCTCACCGCCCCGGCCAAGGTCGGCGGGCGCAGCGCGATGCGCTTCCTGAACGTCGGGGTGGGGCTGCTCACCGGCACCCTGGGCAAGATCTTCGGCGCTCAGCTGCTCACCGACGTGCAGACCTTCGTCAGCGCGATGGACTCGATGTTCGGCGGCTTCCGGGAGCGCGCGGACCGCACGTACCAGCTGCTCAAGGCGCCGGGCACGGCGTTCCTGGTGGTGGCCGCGCCGGAGCGGGACGCGCTGCGCGAAGCGGCGTACTTCGTGGACCGGCTGGCCGCCGACCGGATGCCGCTGGCCGGGCTGGTGCTCAACCGGGTGCACGGCACGGGCGCTCCGCAGCTCACCGCGGAGCGGGCGCTGGCGGCCGCCGAGGCCCTGGAGGAGAACGGCTCGGAGCACGCCTCGCCGGCGGCGGAACTGCTCGCGGCCGGGCTGCTGCGGCTGCACGCCGAGCGGATGCAGATCATGGGGCGCGAACGCCGCACCCGCGACCGCTTCGTCTCGGTGTACCCGGACGTGCCGATCGTGGAGGTGCCGGCACTGCCGGGAGACGTGCACGACCTGGACGGGCTGCGGGCCATCGGGGAGCGGCTCAACGGCACGGTGTAGCCCGTGCCCGGGGGCCGACGGCCCGGACCGCGCGGTTCGGGCCGGGCTCAGCCCGCCTGGGCGTAGTCCGTCAGTATCACTCCGGTCGCGAGGGACTCCTCGTACTCGGTGCGTGCCGTCTCCAGCAGCTTCCGCCACGAGATGACCGTCGGGCGGCGGCGCAGCAGCGCCCGGCGCTCGCGCTCCGTCATCCCGCCCCACACCCCGAACTCCACCCGGTTGTCCAGGGCGTCCGCGAGGCACTCCGTCCGGACGGGGCAACCGCTGCACACCGCCTTGGCGCGGTTCTGCGCCGCCCCCTGGACGAACAGTTCGTCCGGATCGCTCGTGCGACAGGCGGCCTGCGCACTCCAGTCGTCAACCCAGCCCATGCCGGCGCCGTCCTCTCCCGTATCGAGGCTCCCCCACGGCGGCAACGGCATGTTCACCGTTGCCAGTTGAGGACGTTACGGAAGAACGACAGCTTGCAACAGCCCCTTCGGGCTCAATCTCGAATGACCCGATTGGACTATGGGTATCGGTCAGCTCACTCGTTGGAGTGATCGCAGGTCGCGCGCCTTGCCAAAAATGGAGCCTGCACTCTAGTCGCAGGCGTCATCACGGAGCGCAACCGAACACACGGGTACAGCAGGCCACAGCTGTCTCAAAACCCGGCGATAGATGGTCATTTCGGGCAAGTCTCCTCGCCCACAAGAGTGAATGATGTTGACGCACCGAAGCTGTCGCAAGCTTGTGACAAGCCTAGGGGAACACCTGCCCCGGTGTGCGGGAATCCGCGACGTAGGGTTCTCCCCATGGCACCGAAGCGCCCCCAGGCACCCCAGCCCCCAGGCAACACCGGAGCTCCGCGCGGCCGGACCGGCGGATCACCGATGGAGCACGCCGGCAACGGCGTGAAGTTCCTGGGCGTCAGCGTGCTCTCCGGAGTCCTGCTGGCCGGCCTCGCCCTGCCCGCCGTCGGCGCCATCGGGCTGACCGCCAAGGACACGGCGGAGAGCTTCGACAACATCCCCGACGATTTCAAGACCCCGCCGCTCACCCAGGCCACCCAGATCTTCGACGCCAAGGGCGGGCTGATCGCCAAGGTCTACGAGCGCGACCGCACCGTCATCACCGCCGACCAGATGTCGCCGTTCATGCGACAGGCCCAGGTGGACATCGAGGACGCCCGCTTCTACGAGCACGGCGCCGTCGACCTCAAGGGCATCCTCCGCGCGGTCAGCAAGAACGCGGAGAGCGGCACCGCCTCCCAGGGCGCGTCGACCCTCACCCAGCAGTACGTGAAGAACGTCAACGTGGAGAAGGCCGGCGACGACCAGGCGGCCGTCCTGGAGGCCCAGCGCAAGACCCTGGGCCGCAAGATCCAGGAGCTCAAGGTCGCCATCAAGCTGGAGGAGGACCTGTCCAAGGACCAGATCCTCACCAACTACCTCAACATCACCTTCTACGGCCACCAGGCCTACGGGGTCGAGGCCGCCTCCCAGCGCTACTTCAGCAAGAGCAACAAGGACCTGACCGTCGCCGAGGCCGCCACCCTGGCCGGCATGGTGCAGAACCCGTCGTCCTACGACCCGGTGCGCTACCCCGAGAACACGGTCAAGCGCCGCAACGTCGTGATCGACAAGATGCTGGAGAACAAGCACATCACCGCCGACCAGGCGAAGGAGGCGAAGGCCGCCCCGCTGGGCCTGAAGTACAAGGACCCGCAGAACGGCTGCATCACCGCCCAGGCCGGGATGGGCTTCTTCTGCGACTACGTCCGCCACGTGGTCAAGCAGGACCCGGCCTTCGGCAAGAGCGCCGACGAGCGCAAGAAGGTGTGGAACACCGGCGGCCTGAACATCTACACCACCCTGGACCCGGACAAGCAGGCCGCCGCCCAGAACGCCGTCACCAAGAAGGTCAACGTCACCGACACGGTGTCGGCCGCCGCGACCATGATGGAGCCGGGCACGGGCAAGATCCTGGCGATGGCCCAGACCCGCCCGTACGGCCTGGACCCGAACAAGAACCAGACCGTCGTCAACCTCAACGTGGACGCCGCGATGGGCGGCGGCAACGGCTTCCAGACCGGCTCGACCTTCAAGCCGATCCTGGCCGCGGCCGCGCTGGAGTCGGGCATGTCGAACACCCAGGCGTTCCCGTCCGAGAACAAGATCGAGTACCCGCAGATGTCCACCTGCTCGGGCACCTGGAAGAACACCGTCAAGCCCAAGGAGACGGTGAAGAACGAGCAGGACAGCGAGATCGGGCCGTACCAGCTGAAGGAGGCCATGGCCCGCTCGGTCAACACCTACTTCGTGCAGATGGAGCAGCAGGTCGGCCTCTGCGCGATGAAGCAGATGGCGAACAAGCTGGGCATCACCCAGTCCGCCAAGGGCGACGCCTTCCAGGAGGTGCCCTCGATGGTCCTCGGCACCCTGGAGCTCTCCCCGCTGACCATGGCGAACGTCTACGCGACCTTCGCCGCCCGCGGCAAGTACTGCACGCCGATCGCGATCAACAAGATCACCACGGTGGACGGCAAGGACATCCCGGTCCCGCAGGCCCAGTGCAGCCAGGCCTTCTCCGAGCAGACCGCGGACTCGCTCAACGCCGTCCTGCTGAACGTGACCGAGAAGGGCACCGCGGCCGCCCTGACCATGGACGACGGCCGCAAGATCGCCGGCAAGACCGGTACCACCGACGAGAAGAAGGCCGCCTGGTTCAGCGGCTACACCCCGTCGCTGGCCGCCGCGGTCTGGCTCGGCGGCCCGGCCGGCGGCGTCAAGATGAAGAACATCAACATCGGCGGCAAGTACTACTCCGAGGTGTTCGGCGCCGACGGCCCCGGCCCGATCTGGGCGATGGCGATGAACCAGGCGCTCAAGGGAACGCCGCTGGAGCCGATCCAGACCGCCAACATCCCGGACCCGCTGCCCGCCACTCCCCCGCCGGGCGCCACCGCCCCGGCCGCCGACCCGAACGCCCCGCAGCCCGGCGGCAACCCGCCGCCGCCGCAGCAGGGCGGCAACCCCGGCGGCCAGGCCGGCGGCCTGCCGGGCGGGGTGGGCGGCCTCCCCGGTGGGTTCACCTTCCCGCCCTTCCCCGGGAGCGGGAACGGCGGCCGGCACGGCGGCGGCAACGGGAACGGCTGACCCCCGCCACTGGCGACAACCGGGGACACCGGGACACAGCGCCACAGGAACATAGGGACATAGGGACGCGCCGAAGGGGCGCCCTCCGGTGCGGAGGGCGCCCCTTCGGCGTGCTGCCTGGGCGGCGTGTTGCCCGGGCCGGCGGACGGGCGCCGCACGAGGGCGCCCGGGCGCCCGGCTCAGGACAGGGCGGCCTTCACCGCCGCGGCGACCCGGCTGCCCTCGGCCAGGCCGTCGACCTTGGGCTTCACCAGCTTCATGACGGCGCCCATCGCCTGCGGGCCGCTCGCGCCACTCTCCGCGACGGCGGCCGCCACGATCGCGGCAAGCTCCTCGTCGGAGAGCTGCTTGGGCAGGTACGTCGCCAGCACCTCGCCCTCGGCCCGCTCCCGGGCCGCCTGGTCCGTCCGGCCGGCCGTGTCGAAGGCCTCGGCCGCCTCCCGGCGCTTCTTCGCCTCGCGGCCGATCACCTTCAGCACCTCGGCGTCGGACAGCTCGCGCTTCTGCTTGCCCGCCACCTCCTCGCTGGTGACGGCGGCCAGGGTGAGCCGGATGGTGGACGAGCGCAGCTCGTCCCGGTCCTTGATGGCAGCCGTGAGGTCCTCGTGCAGCTGCTCCTTGAGCGTTGTCATTTCCTCTTCTTATCCTTCGGCTGTGGGTGGGCTCAACCGGGTTTCCCGTGGGCGTCCACCGGGGTTTCCGCAGTTGGACGAGTATCCCCCGACAAACCCCGCCGGGGTTGCCCGACAGCGCCCGGACGACGGCGATCCGGGCCGGGAACGGGCGGCGGACGATTCCGTGAACAATCGATGCCCGACTCCGCGAACAGGGCGACGCGATTCGGCCACGATGGCCGATAATGCTTGCACAATCTCGGCCGAAATGCCGAAAATTGCCGGATCCGGGACGAAGTTGCCGGTCCCGGCGGGGCAAATCGAACGTCGTGACCACTTCGCCGAAAATAGTCCGCGTAGTACACTCGTTCGCGCGTCGCTGGAGCAGCTCGTTGGCGGCGATCACCTCACCGTCGAATCACGTTGAATCACGTTTAATCACCGTCGAATCATCGCCGAATCGCCTGTCGAATCACCGTCAGATCATCGCCGAAGACCGCCACGAAACAGCTGCGACAAACCGTCACCACGTCCCCGATCCATTATTCCACGGCACTGCCGCGCTGCCGACCAGGCGCCTGGCAGCCCTGACACCCAGCGGTCCGGGACACTTGCGCCCGCTGCCGGAACGAGCGTCCACGTCGACGCTCCGCCCGACCGCCCGGCGGCAGTGATCTTTTTTCGGAGTGCTTGGCACCGCGGCAGCGGCGCATCGAATTCTGACTTCATATTCTGCTCACAACAGCAGGAAGCGCGGGGGAATGGACAACAATCAGCTTCGCTCGATGTTGGTAACCCAACGGAAGATGGTCGGCTGGAGCCAGGAGCAATTAGCCGAACACTCCACCGTCAGCGTCCGCACCATTCGCAACCTGGAAACCGGCGCCATCAAGAATCCGCGGCGCAGTTCCGTGGAACTCCTGGTGGGCGCACTGTTCTCCGCGGCGACCAGCCGGGACGACACCCTGCTCTCCCAGGCCGTGCACGCGGGCGCCCCGGCCGGACTGCTGCCCGCCCGGCCGGAACCCGGATTCCCGACCCGCGTCGCCGAGCTCCCGGAGAAGGCGCGGTGGCGGGGGCTGCGACCCAAGACGGACATCACCGTCGGCCGCCGGGCCGACCTGCTGCACGTCGTGACCGCCCTGCGACCGGGCCGTCCGCTGGTGCTCACCGGACCGGCCGGGGTCGGCAAGACCCGGCTGGCGCTGGACTCGGCCGCCCACCTGCTGGACCGCTTCCGGGACGGCGTCGCGGTCCTGGAGCTCGGCTCGGTCACCCCCGAGGGCGTCGACCCCGTGGCCGCCTCGGCCCAGGCCCAGCGCGCGCTCGACGCCCTCCTCCGGGGCTTCGACCGCGACCCGCGGACCGGCCCCGAGCTGCAGATGCTGCTGGTCATCGACAACGCCGAGCACGTCATCGACACGGTGGCCCGGCAGGTCAGGGCGCTGCTGGCACGGCACCCCGCGCTCCACATCGTGATCACCTCGCTGCGGGCACCCGCCGGGGTCCCCGCCGACCTGTGGGAGGTCTCTCCGCTGTCGGTCGACCACCCGGACGGCCCCTACGGCTGCCCGCCCGCCGCCGAGCTGTTCTGCCACCGGGTGCGCTCGGTCGCCCCGACCCTCGACCTCGGCGACCAGATGCCACAGGTGGTCGAACTCTGCCGGCGCCTCGGCGGCCTGGCGCTCGCGATCGAGAACGCCGCCGTCCGGATGCGCTCGGTACCCCTGCACGTCCTGGTGGACGAGTACCGGGTGCTGCCGATCCTCGGCCAGGAGGAGGTCGGAGGGCTCTCCCACCACCGCTCGCTGCACCGCAGCCTGGCCTGGGCGTACGGACTGCTCGACGAACGGCAGCGCCGGGCGCTCAGACAGCTCTCCCGGTACCCCGAGGGGTTCTCCATCGACGACGTCCGGCAGGAGCCCGTCGACGGCGGCGGTCCGGCAGGACGGGAGCCCTCCCGCAACCTCGACGTACTGGCCGAGCTGGTCGACTTCTCCGTCGTCCAGGTGAAGCGCGGCCACCAGTACGAGTACCGGGTCCCCCGGATGATGCGCGAGTACGTCAACGCCATTCCGGCCTGAGGCCGGCCCGCACCACCGTGCCCGGAGACCGCTCCGGGCACGGGGTGCCGGCAGCGGAGTTCTGCGCACGGTCGGGGCGGCCCTCCTGAGCGAGGCTCAGCTCCTGCGCCCGGGCACCGACCACCCCCCTCTCCGGCCGCTTCCTCCGGCCGCCCTCCGGCCGCCTCCTCCGATCGCCCCCGTAACCCGTCATCCCGGTTACACCTATCCTGGGCCGCATGACCGACGGAGACGCCCCGGCGCCCCGGACCGCAGCCGTCCCGGCTACCCCTGTCCCGACCGGCCGGGACACCCCACCCGGGCTGGTCCTCACCACCCCCGGGGGCAGCCGCTTCCACTTCGACCCCGGCGCCCTCTGCCTGGAACTGCTCACCACCGGCGGCCCCGGCCCGTACGCCCGGTACGAGGTGCTGCACCGGCCCGCCGACCTCGCCGCCTGGCTCCCGCCCTCCCGGCTGCGGCTGCCCGCCGACGCCGTACGGATCTCCGCCACCGAGCTCGCCGCCACCCGCACCCTGCGCGACGCCCTGTGGCGCCTGGCCGCCGCCCGCGCCCACGGCCTCCCCGGCGAGCCCGAGGACTACGCCGTCCTCAACCGGACCGCCGAGCACCCGCCGCTGGTCCCCCGGATCGCCCCGGACGGCACCGCGGCCGCCCCGCCGCCCGCCGACGGGGCACAGCTGGCCTCCACCCTCGCCCGGGACGCCATCGCCCTGCTCACCGGCCCGTACGCGGACCGGATCCGGGAGTGCGGCGCCCACGACTGCCGGCTGATCTTCGTCGACACCTCGCGGCCCGGCCGCCGGCGCTGGTGCTCGATGGAACGCTGCGGCAACCGCCACAAGGTCCGCGCCCTGCGGGCCCGCCGGGAGTCCGAGGAGGCGCCGCCGACCGCCGCCGTCCCCGCTGCCCTTCCCGCCGCCCTGCCCGCCGCCCTTCCCGCCGTCCTTCCCGCCGACTCCGGGCGTGCGCCGGCTGATCCACCGTCTGAGAGCATGGGCTGATGCGACCGCTGTACTCCGTTCCCCTCGGCGTCACCGCCGTGGGCGCCGCCTGTCTCGCCTACTCCGTCGGGTACGAGGTCCGGGCCTTCCGCCTCCGCCGGATCGAGGTCCCCGTCCTCCCCCGCGGCGCCCGCCCGATCCGGGTCCTCCAGGTGTCCGACATCCACATGGTGAGCGGGCAGGGCAAGAAGCAGCGCTGGCTGAAGAGCCTGGCCGGCCTGCGCCCCGACCTGGTCGTCAACACCGGCGACAACCTCTCCGACCCGCTCGGCGTCCCGGCCACCCTCGACGCGCTCGGGCCGCTCATGGAGTTCCCCGGCGTCTACGTCTTCGGCTCCAACGACTACTACGGCCCGGCCCGCAAGAACCCGGCGCGCTACCTCCAGGCCATGCGCAGCGGCGCCCACGGCCTGAACAACCCCGACGGCACCGCCCGCCGCGGCATCAGCGGCGCCGTCCACAACCCGTGGGAGAAGCTCCGCGACGGCTTCGACGGGGCCGGCTGGCTCGACCTCACCAACACCCGCGGCCGGCTCACCGTGAACGGGCTCGACCTGGAGTTCACCGGCCTCGACGACCCCCACATCCGCCGCGACCGCTACAGCGACGTCGCCGGCGGCCCCTCCGCCGACGCCGACCTCTCCCTCGCCGTCGTCCACGCGCCCTACCTGCGCGTCCTCGACGCCTTCACCGCCGACCGCTACCCGCTGATCCTGGCCGGCCACACCCACGGCGGCCAGCTCTGCATCCCCTTCTACGGCGCCCTGGTCACCAACTGCGACATCGACACCCGCCGGGTCAAGGGCCTCTCCACCCACACCGCCGGCGGCCACCGCTCCCACCTCCACGTCTCGGCCGGCTGCGGCACCAACCGCTACACCCCCCTCCGCTTCGCCTGCCCCCCCGAGGCCACCCTCCTCACCCTCGTCCCGGCCCCCCGATGACCCCCACCGGACGCCCGCCAGGAACCGGATTTCGTGTCTCGGCGAGCGTCCGGTAGAGTTCTACTCGTCGCGAAGGAGACGGAGCGACAAACCGCAAGACCGGGGTGTGGCGCAGCTTGGTAGCGCGCTTCGTTCGGGACGAAGAGGCCGTGGGTTCAAATCCCGCCACCCCGACCCACTGCAGAGGGCCTGCCGGAGAAATCCGGCAGGCCCTCTGTCGTTGTGCGTGACTGCCGATCACCGGCCAAGCCCGATCCGGAGAGAACTCCACACGAGCGTGGCGCAGCTCACGCGACACCTCGATGTCGAGCTGGGACCGGCGCAGCGGGCTGCCTGGACTGGGTCGACCCACTGAATCGACGATCTTGTGGGCCCAGGGGCGGAGTAGATACCTAGGCGCCTGCTACCGCCGGTTCGGCCAATCCCGCTGCAACTGCGCGGGGCGATCCCGACCATCCGGTTGCAGAACGCCAGACGGAAGCGATGCCGTGGTGTTCCAGCAGCCGGACATAGACATCGCCGATCCCCTCGGTGAAGAGGGCCACCTGCGTCGGCTGCTCCTCGGGCGGGTAGAGCAGGAAGGAGTACGTCGCCAACTGCCCGAGTGCTTCTCGCACTGCATGGGTGGCGTTCCCCTGCCGCACGACCTTGGCTTCGACCAACCAGTGCGCGGACTCGTTGCGTACGACGATGTCCCTCGGATGCACGTTGGTTCCCACCTCGAATCCGTTGGCGCGGAGGTGAGTTCCATAGTCTCGGACTAGGGTCTCGTGCTTCCTGGTCTTCACTATCTTGCGGCTCTCAATGATCTGCACGTACTCTTCGTCGCTCTTGGGCGCGAAGTGGAGCAGTCCGTCCTCGTTCTGCTCGTGAGGCCACGTGCCTTCGGCCCGAACCGTGCAGATGACGTCACGCGTCGTCTGCCGCAGGTGCTCCCGGATGACCAGGGCATCTTGGTAGAGCCCGATGAACCTCCGGAGGTCAGCACACAGCACGTCGTCGTCGGGCAGGTCGTCAACGTTGTAAGTACGGGCGAAGACGTTCCCGTACTCATACGATTTGGGCAGCCCCGGCCGGCCGCCGAGATCAATACTGGCGTCAAGGTCCTGGCAGTCCTCGGTGGACAACGCTTCACGAATGGCGCCCGCTTCCACCTCGAGCTTGCGATTCGCGTCGGCGGATCCGTACTTCTCTCGAAGTTCAGTGACACCGTGGTTCAGACTGAGCGACACCGTCTCCATGTTCTCGGCGAAGAGGTACACCACGTACATGCCGTGCCGAGCCGTGACGGTTTCGTCCGGGTCGAAGAACGCGACCCACGGGCAGACGGCAGCTGCACCAGTCCCCGCACTCCCCTTGATGACGTACTCACCCTGCACCGTGCTCGCGAAGTGAGACGGCGCGTCCCGGAGGAGACGCGCCGTTGGTGTGCCAGTGCCCTCAAGGCGGTCGTAGGTCGTACCAACCTCATGCAAGAAGCTTCGAAGCGTCATGGAGGGCATCGTAGGCCGAGTCCCCGACATCAAGGCCCGCATGCCGTTCTCCAACTAGATCCAACCACTGGCCAGTTCGCCTGATGGCCTCGTCGCGGCAGGCGGCGCCACAGAACGTGGAACCGTGCGGTGCGTGTGAGCGTTTGCGCTACGAAGCTCAGCTCCTAGTGCATCGATGAGTCCATCGATCCTCTGACGTCGAGAGGTCCGAACTTTGCAGGAAGAAGTCCTCACCACCACACCCATCGACTTCGATGGCTACGGAGAGGTCCCGGGGATAGAAGTCGGGCGCTCCTTCGCCAGCCGACGGGAGCTGGCAGCTGCCAAGGTGCACCGGCCTTTGCAGGCCGGCATCTGTGGAACGGCAGAGTTCGGGGCCGAGTCCATCGTCGTCTCCGGCGGCTACGAGGACGACGAGGACCACGGCGACGTCATCGTCTACACCGGGCAGGGCGGACGCGACCCGGAAACGCAGCGGCAGGTGCGGGACCAAGAGCTCACCCTTGGCAACGCCGCCCTGGTCACCAGCCAGACCATCGACTCACCGGTACGTGTGGTCCGTGCAGTGCGACACGCTTCCAAGCGCTCCGCCAACCCCAGTTACCGCTATGACGGACTCTTCCGGGTCGAAGACTCTTGGCACGATGTCGGTCGATCCGGCTTCCGGATCTGGCGCTACCGCCTCGTGAGTCTCTCCGGCTACGTACCGGCTCGCCAGGAGCCGATGTTGCAGGAACCGGCCGGCCGCAACACTCCCACGCGGCTCGAAGCCAAGGTCACGCGGATCGTTCGCAGCATCCGGGTGGCGAACTTCGTGAAGCGGGCGCACGATTTCGCCTGCCAGGTGTGCGGCGAGCGGCTTCGCACGCCCACCGGTGCTTACGCAGAAGCGGCTCACATCCGAGGGCTGGGGCAGCCGCACAACGGGCCCGACGTCGCTGGCAATGTGCTCTGCCTGTGCCCCAACCACCACACGCTGTTCGACTTCGGCACGCTGGCGATCTCGCAGGATCTGACCATCACGGACCGCGCCACGGGTGCGGAGATCGGGAAGCTTCGAGAGGCACGCGGTCATCAAGTGGACCGGGCTCACCTGGCCTACCACCGGGATCACTACTCCGAAGGTTGGAAGCACTCTCCGGACATCGACGAATAGCGAACGCTCTGAGGGCCCTGCCGAGATCTCCGGCGGGACTATCACGATCTAGGTGTACGGCACCCGGTTGGTCTAGGTGTTGATCTTCCTGGAGGGTGTGGGCTGGGTGGCCTACGCCCGTCCGGCTGACAGGCGTCCGTCGAAGGCGTTGTCGAAGGCGTTGAGGGCGGCCATCCAGCGGTTGCTCCAGCGTTGTCGGCCGCGTCCGGTGGGGTCGAGGGCGAGGGTGGCCAGGTAGAGCCGTTTGAGGGCGGCCTGGTCGTTGGGGAAGTGGCCGCAGGCGCCGGCGGCTCTGCGGTAGCGGGAGTTGAGGCTCTCGATGGCGTTGGTGGTGCAGATGATCTTGCGGATCTCGGCATCGAAGGCGAGGAAGGGGACCATCTCGGGCCAGGCCGGCCGCGGGGGCGGCGGTCTGTGGGCCGGTGGTGGCGAGGGCGGTCGCGGCGAGTTCGGCGCAGCGGTCGGCGCGGCCGTCGATCGCGGCCACGCAGGTGAGCAGCGCGGTGAGTTGGCTGACCCACTGGTGCTGGCCGGTGTCCCGGGCGAGGCCGAGGCCCTCGGTGGCGGTGAGCTCGGCGTCGCGGTGCCGGCCGTGGAAGAGTTCGGCCTCGGCCAGGAAGAACTGCAGGGTGGGCATCACGCCGACAGTGCCCTTGGCGCGGGCCTCGGCGATCAGTTCGACGGTCTCCTCGTCGCGCCCGAGGACCAGGGTGGCGCAGCACAGCTGGACCAGGTCGACCGGGCTCTCGGCGCCGGCCCGGCGGGCGGCCTCGACGGCATCCCGGACGGGCGGCAGCGGCCCGGCGGGCCGGCCGAGCGCGGGCAGGACGGCCGCGGGCAGGTGGCGGGCGAGCGGGGCGAGGGGGTCGTCGGCGGTGAGCCGCAGGACCGCCAGGCGGTCCAGGACGGCGGCCACCGGCTCCTCGCCCGCGTACCAGGCGGCGTGGAAGGCCTGGAGCAGCATCCTGGCGGCGTGGGTCGGGTCGATGTCGGTGCCGGCGGCGTCGAGCAGCAGCCGGTGGGCGGTCGGGTACGCGCCGCGCCAGAAGTGCGCGGTGGCCCGGGCCTGGTCGAGCAGTGCGTGCGCCAGGACGTTGTCGGTACGGCCGGAGGCCTCGTCGGCGAGCGCCTCGGCGTGCGCCAACTCGCCTTCCTCGGTGGCGGATTCGGCGGCCAGGACGAGCCGGCGGGTGGCGCCGTCACGGTCCGGGGTGAGCCGGGCGGCGCGCTCGTACGCGGCGGCGCCGCCGTGGCCGCCGCGGCGCTCGGCGAGCAGCCGGTCGCGACCGGCGGCGTCTGGTGGCTGGCCCCCGGGCTGTTCGTGGACGGCCTCGGCATGGGCCTGGTGATCGCCCCGGTGACCTCGGTGGTCCTGGCGGGCGTCGAACCGCGGCTGGCCGGCTCCGCGGCCGGGGTGGTGTCCACCGTGCAGCAGGTCGGCGGGGCGCTCGGGATCGCGCTGATCGGCCTGGTCCACTACGGCGCCGGCGACCCGACCGCCGCCTTCGGCCACAGCGTCCTCGCCCTGGCGGCGCTGGAGTTGCTGCTCGTGGGCCTGGTCCGGTTCCTGCCGCACGGAACGCCGCACAGGGGCTGATCCCGGCGCGGCCCCGCCCCGGCCTCTGCGCGGCCCCGGCACGGCCCCCGGCGCGGCCCCGCCTGCCGGGGCCGAGCCCGCACGCCCCAGGCGCCGGGCAGGGCGAGCGGCCCGAAGCCCGCCCGCCCGTTCCCTTCTCTCCCCCCGATCGGGTTGGATGGTCGGATGAGCGAGGAGAAGAGCGCCGTACCGGCGTGGGAGCAGCGGTTCAGGGCGGCCCGGGTGTCCCTGCCCGACTGGGCCGAGGACGCCCCCGACCGGGCGCTGTACGTGTCCAACGCGACCGGCACCTACGAGGTCTACGCCTGGGACCGCGCCACCGGCGCCCACCGTCAGGTGACCGACCGTCCGAACGGCACCACCGACGCCGAGCTGTCCCCCGACGGCGCATGGGTCTGGTGGTTCGACGACCACGACGGTGACGAGTTCGGCGTCTGGCGCCGCCAGCCGTTCGGGGGCGGTCCCGACGAGGAGGCCGTGCCCGGCCTCGCCGCCTCCTACTCGGCCGGCCTGGCCCTCGGCCGCGACGGCACCGTGGTCGTCGGCCGCTCCACCGACGAGGACGGCACCACGCTGCACCTGCGCCTGCCCGGCAGCGCCGAGCCGGTCGAGATCTACCGGCACGAGGAGTACGGCGGCGTCGGCGACCTCAGTCACGACGGCACGCTGCTCGCCATCGACCACACCGAGCACGGCGACGCGATGCACTCCGCGATCCGGGTCGTCCGCATCACCGGGGACGGCGGCGTCGAGACCGTCGCCGAGCTGGACGAGGCCACCGGCCGGGAGGAGCCGCGCGGCGTCGCCTGCCTGGGCTTCGCCCCGGTCGAGGGCGACACCCGGCTGCTGGTCGCCCACCAGCGCACCGGCCGCTGGGAGCCGATGATCTGGGACGTCGCCACGGGTGTCGAGACCGCGCTCCCGCTGCGCGACGAGCAGGGCCGCGAACTGCCCGGCGACGTCTCCGCGCAGTGGCGCCCCGGCGCCGGTGAGCTGCTGGTGGAGCACGAGTACGAGGCGCGCAGCGAGCTGTTCTCGTACGGGCTCGCCGACGGCCGGCTGACCCGCCTGGACACCCCGCGCGGCACCGTCGGCGGCGCCACCGCCCGCCCGGACGGCACCGTCGAGTACCTGTGGTCCTCCGCCGCCGAGCCGTCCGCCGTCCGCTCCACCGCCGGAACGGTCGTGCTGCGGGCACCCGGTTCGGTGCCGCCCGGGTCGGTTCCGGTCGAGGACGTCTGGGTGGACGGGCCCGGCGGGCGGGTGCACGCCCTGGTGCAGCGGCCGACGACGGCCGCGCAGGGCCCGTACCCGACCGTGTTCGAGATCCACGGCGGCCCGACCTACCACGACAGCGACTCCTTCGCCGCCGGTCCGGCCGCCTGGCTGGACCACGGCTTCGCGGTGGTCCGGGTCAACTACCGCGGCTCGACCGGCTACGGCCAGGCCTGGACGGACGCGCTGCACGAGCGGGTCGGCCTGATCGAGCTGGAGGACATCGCGGCGGTCCGCGCCTGGGCCGTCGACAGCGGCCTCGCCGACCCGGACCGGCTGGTGCTCACCGGCGGCAGCTGGGGCGGCTACCTGACCCTGCTCGGCCTCGGCGTCCAGCCGGACAGCTGGGCCCTCGGTGTCGCCGCCGTGCCGGTCGCGGACTACCACACCGCGTACGCCGACGAGATGGAGGCGCTCAAGTCGCTGGACCGCACGCTCTTCGGCGGCACCCCGGAGGAGGTGCCGGAGCGCTTCACCGCCTCCTCGCCGCTGACCTACGTCGAGGAGGTGCGGGTGCCGGTGTACATCAGCGCTGGGGTCAACGACCCGCGCTGCCCGATCCGGCAGATCGACAACTACGTCGAGCGGCTGGAGCAGCTCGGCAAGTCGCACGAGGTGTACCGCTACGACGCCGGGCACGGGTCGCTGGTGGTGGAGGAGCGGATCAAGCAGCTGCGGCTGGAGATCGACTTCGTCCGGCGGCACCTGGGCGCGGCACCGGCGGAGGCCGGCGCGAGCGGTGCCGGGGGTACGGCGTGAGACGTCTGCTGATGCTCGCGGGGGCGACGGTGGCCGGGGCCCTGGTGCTCGCCGGCTGCTCGGGATCGCAGCAGAACAACGCCTCCTGCCCGCCGCCGGCCGGGCCGCCGACGCCGAGCCCCTCGGCCGTCGTGCCCACGGGCTCCGCCGCGCCGACCGTGCCCACCGCGCCGCCCGTCGGCGCGACACCGCCCGCCACCGCGCCGCCCGCCACCGCGCCGCCCGCGACCAAGGCGAGCGCGACCAAGGCGAGCGCGACCAAGGCGAGCGCACCGGGCAGCGGGTTCGCGGGGACGACCGTCCTGCGGGCGGTGTACGCGTCGGCCGACGGGGACGAGCCGGTCCAGCTCGCCAAGGGGGGCGGTGGCAAGGGCGGCTCGTCCGGTTCGAAGAGTTCGGGCTCCAAGGGTTCCAAGACCGGGCGCAGCGTGCACCACCACATCGACAACTACAACTCGAACAACGGCAACGGCAACGGGAACGGGAACGGAAGCGGCCGCAACTGCCACAGCGGTCCGACCCCGACGCCCACCAGCACGTGGACGCCGCCCCTGGCGCCCACCGGGACCCCGGCCGCGCCCCAGCCGACCGCGCCGCCGAAGCCGGCGGTGCCCGTGCCGGTGGCCCCGTCGGCCAAGCGCTGAAGCCCGGGGCCGCTCCGGAGCGTCAGTCCAGGACCGGGTCCAGCCCGAGGGCCCGGTCCTGCTCCGCCTCCGCCTCGCGGCGCACCAGGCGGAACCACATGAAGACCACGAACCCGGCGAAGACGAACCACTCCAGGGTGTAGCCCAGGTTCTGGAACGCGCGCAGGGTGAGCCCGTCCCCGCCCTGCGGCTGCACGGTCGGGACGGAGGCCAGCCCGGCGGGCGCGTCGTCGGCGGCCACCCAGCCGTCGTACCAGCCGTCGTACTCCAGCACGTTCAGCAGCGACGCCCGGTTGATCATGCCGAGCTGCCCGGCGGGCAGACCGCCCGCCACCGCGCCGTTGCTGCCCACGGCCTCGTTGGCCTGCAGGCGCCCGGTCACCGTCACCTCTCCGCCCGGCGGCGGCCCGGCGGCGGCCGGGTCCCCGGCCGCCCAGCCGCGCACCACGGCGACGGCGTGCCCGTCGGCGGTGCGCAGCGGGGTGAGCACGTAGTGCCCCTGCTTGCCGTCCACCACCCGGTTGGGGACGAGCAGTTGGTGCTCGGTGTCGTAGGTGCCGGTCACCGTGACGGCCTTGCCGACGGTCTCCGTGCTCACCTGCGGCGTCGCCTGGTTGAGCAGCGCGTCGATCGGCCGGGCGTCACTCGAAGCGGTGACCGCCTGCTTGGTCTCCTTGTGCGTGGACACCCGGTCCTCGAACCGGCCGAGCTGCCAGGAGCCCATGAACAGGCACACCGCCACGGCCGCCACGGCCACGACGGTGCCGCCGAGCCAGCGCGAAGTCAGGAGGAACCGGTACACACCCCCACGGTAACCACTCCTCACACCCGTCCGGCCCCCGGGCCCCGACCCGGCGGCCGATGGTTCGTCCGTCGGCGCCCGTGGCCGGCTCTCCGCCGCTGCCCGCGGTCACCCCGCCGTCGGCGAGCCCGACGGCTGCGGCGCCGGGCCGCCGGGGCCCTGGACGCCGCCGCGGTAGACGGTGCCGCCGCACGCCACGGGCAGGGTCGCCGTGGCGGCCGCCGGACTGCCGGGGGCGGGGGTGTGGGCGATGGTCACGCTGGACGGTGCCGAGGTCGGGCCGCCGCTCGGGGTCGGGGTCGGGCTGGGAGCCGTGGTGGGGCCCGCCGACGGCGACGAGGAGGCCGGCGGGTTGGCGCTGGACTCACCGGAGGGGACGGATTCCGGGGCACCGGGCTCGACGGCCGGGACGTCCGAGCGCAGGGCCACCTGGTGAGTGCCGTTCGACGGGGTGGTCAGGCTGTTGGAGCCGGTACAGGTCCGGTCGGGGACCCAGGCGAACGGCACCCGGTACGCGGCCCGCGGCGCGAGCACCGGCGGCTCCCCGTCCATCGCGGGCAGGCCGGCCACCGGATCGCCCGGCACGTGGTCGGCGGTGCGGATGCGGCCGCGGTCGCCGCCGCTGACGGCGGTGACCGCCACCGAGCCCGGCCCGCCGAGCCGGCAGCTGCGCGCGGACACGTTGTAGACGGTGAACGAGCCGTAGATCCGCCCGTCGCCGTCGGCCGTGCCGATCTGCGCGACGCCGTCGCCGAGGTCCGTCCGGGTGCAGAGCGGGACGATGCCGCCGTCGCCGGCCCCGGAGGTCCCGGTGGGCGCGAGGCCTCCGTCCGTGTGCGTCAGCCCGCCGCCGGGGGTGTGCGGGGCCGTGGCCGTACCGCTCGACGCCGTGGCCGAGCCGGTGCCGCCCGGGTCCGCCTGCGTGACCCCGCCGGTGCCGCCAGCGGTACCCGCACCGCCGCTGGGGGACGCGGCGGCCGGGCTCTTGGCGTCGGCCGAGCCGGGACCGCCGGAGAGCCCGAGGTGCTCCCCCTCGTGCAGGACGGGCAGGCCGATCGCGACGACGAAGGCGAGTGCGGCCGCCCCGGTCCAGGCACCGCGCCGGGCGGCCCGGCGGCGGGGCACGGCCCGCCGGATCCGCGGCAGCCCGCCGACCGCGGGCTGGATGCCGGAGACGGCGCCGTGCAGCAGTTCGCGCACCGCGCGTTCCTCGGCGGACAGGTCCAGGAGCTCCGGGACCTCACGCGGCGCCTTCGGACCGGGCGTGTGCGTCCCAGGCGTCCCGGGCATCTCGGGTGTCCCGGGTGTCCCGGGCGCCTCGGGCGTCCCGGGTGTCCCGGGCGCCTCGGGCGTCCCGTCGACCGGCCGCCGACGGCCTTCGTCCGCCTCAGCCATGTCCGGCCTCCATCTGGACGCGGAGGGCGGCGAGTCCGCGGGAGCCGTAGGCCTTCACCGAGCCGAGCGAGATGCCCAGGGTCTCGGCGACCTGCGCCTCCGTCATGTCCACGAAGTAGCGCAGCACCAGAACCTCCCGCTGACGGCGTTGCAGACCCCGCAGCGCGGCCTTCAACTGGTCGCGCTCCAGGGCATCGTAGGCACCTTCTTCTGCACTGGCCATGTCAGGCATGGGCTTCGGCAGCAGTCGCAGCCCGAGGATGCGGCGGCGCAGCGTGGAGCGGGACAGGTTGACGACCGTCTGCCGCAGGTAGGCCAGGGTCTTCTCGGGCTCGCGCACCCGGCGCCGGGCGGCGTGCACCCGGATGAACGCCTCCTGGACGACGTCCTCGCAGGTCGAGAGGTCGTCCAGGAGCAGTGCCGCGAGCCGCAGCAACGAGCGGTAGTGCGCCTGGTAGGTCTCGGTGAGCAGGTCCTCGCTGGTACCCGCGTCGGTACCGGCGCCGGAGTCCGCCGCACCGTGTGCGGCCGCCGTCATCTGGTCTACTTCCGGCCTACTCGCAGGCCACGGGGCGCGCGACGGGAAGGGCACAGCGGCTCTCGCCGGGATGCCCGCCCTTGCCCCCACCATCACGTTCGCCACGCACGTTGGACACTCGATCCCCTGTCATGGTTGCCCGGCCCGGGGCCCATTCTTCCGCATCGGCGGAAGAGGCCTCCAGGGGATTCCCACGGGATTCCGGACGGATTGTGTCGAGGAGCGGACACAGGTATGGACACACCTGTGGACACAGCGGGCACTTCGGAACGCGCGAGGGCCCCCGGCGGCCCTACTCCTCCGGCTCCCGCGTCCCCGGAACATCCGACGCGGCGTCCGACGTGTCGTCCGATGTGTCGTCCGGCACCGCGCCCGACACCCCGTCCGACGCCTCGTCCGACGCCTCGTCCAGCGCCGCGTCCGACGGCTCACCCGCCGTCAGCTCCGCCGCCACCAGCTCGGCCAGCTGCACCAGGTTGAGCGCCGCGCCCTTGCGCAGGTTGTCCCCGCACAGGAAGAGGTCCAGCGCGTCGGGCTCGTCCAGCGCCCGCCGGACCCTCCCGACCCAGACCGGGTCCGTCCCGACCACGTCGTTCGGCGTGGGGAACTCGCCCGCCGCCGGATCGTCGTAGAGCACCACCCCGGGCGCGTCCCGCAGGATGTCCTGCGCGTGCTCCTGGGTGACCTCACGCTCGAACCGCGCGTGCACGGCCAGCGCGTGGGTGCGGACGACCGGGATGTGGACGCAGGTCGCCGAGACCTTCAGGGCGGGCAGGCCGAGGACCTTGCGGGACTCGTCGCGAATGCCCATCTCCTCGGCGGACCAGCCGCCCTCGCGCAGCCCGCCGGTCCAGGGCACCGCGTTGAGCGCGAGCGGGGCGGCGAACGGCCCCTGATCGGCGATCAGCGCGCGCAGGTCGCCGGTCTGCCGGCCGACGGCGGTGCCCGCCACCAGCCCGGTCTGCGCGCGCAGCGCCGCCTCGCCGTCGCGGCCCTCGCCGTCGGCGGCCTGGTAGGAGGCGACCACGAGCTGCGCCAGCCCGTACTCGGCGTGCAGCGCACCGACCGCGGCGATCATCGCGAGGGTGGTGCCGGCCGGACTGGCGACGATGCCGCGCGGTCGGATCCGCAGCGCGGCCGCGTTGACCTCGGGGACGACCAGCGGCACGTCCTCGGTGGTGCGGAAGACGGCCGAGTCGTCGATCACCACGACGCCCTTGGCCGCCGCGATCGGCGCCCACTGCGCCGCGACCGGGTCGGGGACGGCGAACACCGCCACGTCGATGCCCGCGAAGGCCTCCTCGGCCAGCGGAACGACCTCGACGGCCTCCCCGCGCACCACCGACTTTCGGCCGGCCGAGCGCGGGGAGGCGACGAGTCGGATCTCGCCCCAGACGTCGTGGCGGAGGGAGAGCAGCCCGAGCAGCACCTCGCCGACCGCGCCGGTGGCGCCGACGACGGCGAGGTTCGGGCGCCGGGTCATCGCCCGGCGCCCCGGAAGGACCCGGTTCCCCGGACGGACCCGGTGCTCCGGCCGAGCCGGGCGACCCGGCGGAGCCGGGCGCCCCCGCTCCGCGTGGGGGTCATCGCCCGGTGCCGCCGTAGACGACGGCCTCGTCGCTCTCGCTGTCCAGGCCGAAGGCCGTGTGCACGGCGCGGACGGCCTCCGGGACGTCGTCGGCGCGGGTGACCACCGAGATGCGGATCTCCGAGGTGGAGATCAGCTCGATGTTGACGCCCGCGGCGGACAGCGCCTCGAAGAAGGTCGCCGTGACGCCCGGGTTGGAGCGCATGCCGGCACCGACCAGCGAGATCTTGCCGATCGCGTCGTCGTAGCGCAGCGACTCGTAGCCGATGCCGTCCTTGACCCGTCCCAGCGCGTCGATGGCCTTCTGGCCCTCGGTCTTGGGCAAGGTGAAGGAGATGTCGGTCAGGCCGGTCGACGCGGCGGAGACGTTCTGCACCACCATGTCGATGTTGACCTCGGCATCGGCGATGGCGCGGAAGATGCGCGCCGCCTCACCCGGCTTGTCGGGCACGCCGACGACGGTGACCTTGGCCTCGGAGGTGTCGTGGGCGACTCCGGAGATGATGGCCTGCTCCATCTCGCCCCCTTCGGGCTTGTTCGGGTTGTCGTTGCTGACGATCGTCCCGGGAAGACCCGAGAAGGACGAGCGTACGTGAATCGGGATGTTGTAGCGACGGGCGTACTCGACGCACCGATCGAGCAGCACCTTGGAACCCGACGAGGCCAGCTCCAGCATGTCCTCGTAGGCGATCCAGTCGATCTTGCGGGCCTTCTTCACCACGCGCGGGTCGGCGGTGAACACGCCGTCCACGTCGGTGTAGATCTCGCAGACCTCGGCCCTGAGCGCGGCGGCGAGCGCCACGGCGGTGGTGTCCGAGCCGCCCCGGCCCAGCGTGGTGATGTCCTTGCTGGTCTGGGAGACGCCCTGGAAACCGGCCACGATCGCGATGTTGCCCTCGTCCAGGGCGGTGCGGATGCGGCCGGGCGTCACGTCGATGATGCGCGCCTTGTTGTGGACGGAGTCGGTGATGACACCGGCCTGGCTGCCCGTGAAGGACTGCGCCTCGTGCCCCAGGGACTTGATCGCCATGGCCAGCAGCGCCATGGAGATGCGCTCTCCAGCGGTCAGCAGCATGTCGAACTCACGGCCGGCAGGCAGCGGCGACACCTGCTCCGCGAGTTCGATGAGCTCGTCCGTCGTGTCGCCCATCGCGGACACCACGACGACGACCTCATGGCCGGCCTTCTTGGCGTCAACGATTCGGCGGGCCACGCGCTTGATGCCTTCGGCATCGGCAACGGATGAGCCGCCGTACTTCTGCACGACAAGGCCCACGTGCGCTCCTCGACTCGAAGTCTTTTCCGGGGGCTGGGGCCCCCGTACCCCCCTGGGGAGAGGGGGGTGCGGTCGTCGTCAGTCTACCGAGCAGGGGTGCTCCGACCGGCGCTTTCCATATCGTGAGACGGTAGTTTCAGCACGTGAACGGCGGTGCGGGCGACTCCGCCGTCAGGTCTGCGGGCGATTCGGTACGGCTCCGAAGAATCGGCGGACCGGGGGACGGAGATCCGGCCGGATTTCTTTTCCGGCCGGCCCGCTGAGGCATGCGTCACAATCCGAGGGGCCGTCGCGGAACACCGCCTGCCACGTACCGCCTGCCACGTCCCTCGTCCCGCGTCCCGCGCCGTGAGCTGCGCGCCGCAGGCCGCCCCAAGGCCGCCCCAGGCCGTCTAGTGCCCGAGCCCGAGCTCGGCCGCCATCAGGTCGCCCGCCTGCTGCTCCAGCTGCTCGTCGGTGAGCCCGTCGTCATCCGTGTCCGCGCCGTCGGGCACCGCGCCGATCGGGCTGTCCAGCCGGACGTGGGCGATCAGCGACTGCAGGGCCCGCAGCACCGCCGTGCAGGTCGTGCCCCAGTTGGAGAGGTACGAGAACTGCCACCACCACAGCGCCTCGCTGACCCGGCCCTCGCGGTAGTGGGTCAGGCCGTGCTGGAGCTCGCTGACCACGCCGGCCAGGTCGTCCGAGATCCGGAACGCGTTGGGCTTCTCCGGCGGGCCGTACGGGTCGAAGACCTCGTGGTAGACGTCGATCGGCGCGAGCAGCTCGGCGAGGCGCTCGCGCAACTGCTCGCCGTCCGGCTCGGGACCGGCGTCGGGCTCGAAGCGGTCCTCCGGGACGACGTCCTCGATCGCACCCAGCCGGCCGCCGGCCAGCAGCAGCTGCGAGACCTCCAGGAGCAGCAGCGAGACCGCGCTGCCGGGCTCGTCGCCCTTGGCGACCTCGGTGACGGCGAGCACGAAGCTCTCCACCGAGTCGGCGATCTGCACGGCGAAGTCGTCCGGCTCCGAGCCGTGACCGTGGGTGTGCGGGGCGTGCGCCCCCGGTTCCCCGTGGGACTGCTGGTGGGGGGTGTGGGGCTGCTGGTTGATCGTCCGGTCAGACATCGAGCAGTCGTCTCCCTTCGAAGGCGCGGCCGAGGGTGACCTCGTCCGCGTACTCCAGATCCCCGCCGACGGGCAGGCCGCTCGCCAGACGGGTCACCTTCAGGCCCATCGGCTTGCAGAGCCGGGCCAGGTAGGTGGCGGTCGCCTCCCCCTCCAGGTTGGGGTCGGTGGCCAGGATCAGCTCGGTGACCGTGCCGTCCGCGAGGCGCGACAGCAGCTCGCGGATGCGCAGGTCGTCCGGGCCGACGCCCTCGATGGGGCTGATTGCGCCGCCCAGCACGTGGTAGCGGCCGCGGAACTCACGGGTGCGCTCGATGGCGACGACGTCCTTGGGCTCCTCGACCACGCAGATGACGGCGAGGTCGCGGCGCGGGTCCAGGCAGACCCGGCACTGCTCGGCCTCCGCGACGTTGCCGCAGACCGCGCAGAAGCGGACCTTGTCCTTGACCTCCAGCAGCGCGTGCGCCAGCCGACGAACATCGGTCGGGTCGGCCTGCAACACGTGGAAGGCGATCCGCTGGGCGCTCTTGGGCCCGACGCCGGGCAGCCTGCCCAGTTCGTCGATCAGGTCCTGAACCACACCCTCGTACAACGTCGCGCCTTCCCTCGGGTGGTCGGTGGTGCTGTTCGGCCGGTGACGACCGAATGACCGCTGGTGGCCGAATGACCGCTGGTGGCCGGGTGACCGCTGGTGGCCGGTGACGGCCGGATGGCCGCCGGTGGCCGGATGGTGGCCGGATGGCCGGTGGTGCTCCGGTGCCATCATCCAACGAATCGGGCGTCGGACACAGCGCCCGACGCCCGACTCCCACATAAATCACATGGGTCTGTCGTCTGAACTTCAGACCTTCTGGAACGTGGGGCCGACGTTAGAACGGCAGGCCGGGGATGCCGCCGCCCAGGCCCTGGGTCAGCGGGCCCATGCGCTCGGCCTGCATCTTCTGCGCGGTCTGGTTGGCGTCCCGGACGGCCGCCAGGATCAGGTCGGCCAGCGTCTCGGTGTCCTCCGGGTCCACGGCCGCCGGGGCGATGGTCAGCGCCACCAGCTCACCGGCGCCGGTCACCGTCGCCTCGACCAGGCCGCCGCCCGCCGAACCGTTCACCTTCGTCTCGGCCAGCTCCTGCTGGGCCTTCGCGAAGTCCTGCTGCATCTTCTGCGCCTGCTTCAGCAGCTGCTGCATGTTGGGCTGGCCACCACCGGGGAACACGGCTGTCTCCTTGCTGTCACGGCTGTCTTGCGGTGCTTCGTTCGTCACCGCCGAGCCTACGTGCTGCCCGCCGCTCCGGGCCCCGAACCGGGGCCCGAACCGGGGACGGCTCAGGGACGGGGCCGGGCGGTCGGGGCCATGGACCCGGGGCCGGGCGGCCGGGGACGGCTCAGGAGCCCTGGTGGTGGATCTCCTCCAGCACCGTCGCCCCCAGCTCGCGGATGATCAGCTCCTGGCCGGAGAACACGTCCTCCTTGAGGTCCGGGTCGTCCGCCTCCGGGATGTCGTCCTCCGGGGCCACCGACTGCACCGGACGGGCCGGCGCGGCCGCGGGCGGCGGGGCCTGCACCGGCGCGGGCTGCACGGGCGGTGCCTGGACGGGCGCCGGCGCGGCCTGGACCGGCGGCGCCTG